>JBDTIO010000062.1:0-4967 GCA_039936375.1 Caldimonas sp.
GAGATCGAAGTCGGCAAACGCCGCATGGTCCAGCATTGCGATGAACATCGTCGGCACACCGTAGACGGCTGTACATCGTTCAGCTGCGATCGCCTCGAGCGTCGCGAGCGGATCGAAGCCTGCGGCCGGATAGACAAGCGTCGAGCCATGCGTCAGGCAACCGAGGTTGGCCATCACCATTCCGAAGCAATGGTAGAGCGGCACTGGCACGCAGAGCCGGTCGTCCGGGCCGAGCCGGATCGCCTCGCCGACGAAGTAGCCGTTGTTGAGGATGTTGTGGTGCGAGAGCGTTGCCCCTTTCGGCTGGCCGGTCGTGCCCGAGGTGAACTGGATGTTCACGGCATCGTCGAATTGCAGCCGCTCGCCGAGTGCCTGCAGCGCGTCGAGCTCCGCCGGTGCCGGTGGCTGCATCAGATCGTCGAAACGGAAGGTGCCCTGCGTCTCGCCGCTGCCGAGGCGCACGACGATGCGCAGTGACGGCAGGCGCGCGCTCTGCAGCGTACCCGGACGCGCCGTCTGCAGCTCCGGGGCGAGATCAGCCACCATCGCGAGATAGTCGGTGCCCTTGAACTCGGACGCCATCACCAGCGCCTTGCAGCCGACCTTCTCGAGCGCGTACTCGAGCTCGCTGCGCCGGTAAGCTGGATTGATGTTGACGAGCACGAGCCCCGCCTTCGCGGTCGCGAACTGCGTCAGCGCCCATTCGAGGTTGTTCGGCGCCCAGATGCCGATGCGGTCGCCCGGCTCCAGCCCGAGCCGCAGCAGCGCACAGGCGAGCGTGTCGACGCGCTCGCGCAGTTGCGCATACGTGAGGCGCACGTCCTGGTGGCGCACGACGAGCGCCTCGCGCGCCGCGTGGGCACGGCAGGCTTCGTCGAAGAAGCCGCCGATCGTCTGCCCGATCATCGGCCGGGGCGATGCGCCCTGCACGTAGCTCGCGGTGGCCATGGTCTGTCTCCTGTTCTTTGCGGCGCCGTCGAAGCGGCGGCGCCGTTACGATGATGGATCATCGCGTCGGCCCGGAGTTCGCCGGCGGCGGGCGCATGGGTGTAGGCTCAGATCGGCGGCGACTCGAAGTGGTACTGGGTCAACCGCTGATATGCCGCGCCGACGCGGAACAGCGTCGCCTCGTCGAAGGGCCGGCCGATCAATTGCATGCCGACCGGCAGCCCGTCGGGGTCGAAGCCGCACGGCACCGCGAGCGCCGGCAGGCCGGTCAGGCTCGGCACGCCGGTGTATTGCATGATCGCTGAGAGCATGTCCTCCTCGACTCCGTTCTCGATCACGACCTTCATCGCGCCGACCGGCGTCGCGGTGAACGGCAACGTCGGGCACAGGAAGACGTCGACTCTGGCGAACGCTTCGAGGAACTCGTTGCGTAGCAGCGTGCGGTAGCGCTGGGCCTGCAGATAATGGGTAGCGAGCAGCATCTCGCCGACTTCGAGCAGCGTGCGCACGTCGGCACCATAGTCATCCGGACGCTCGCGCAGCCAGCGCTGGTGGTAGGCGCTGGGCTCGGCCGACTCGATCGTCAGCTGGGCCGAGATGTTGCCGTGGATGTTGCGGATGTCGACTTCGACCACCTCGGCACCCGCGTTCTCCAGCGTCTTCAGCGCGGCGGTCACCGCGGCATGTACCGGAGGCTGCAGATGGCTGAAGAAATACCCGGGCACGATGCCGATGCGCAGCCCCTGGATGCCTTCGTCGAGGCGTGCGAGACAGTCGGGCACCGGCGCCAGCGCGCTCGCCGGGTCGTGCGGATCATGACCGGCGATCGCGCCGAACATCAGCGCGCAGTCCTCCACCGTGCGTGCCATCGGCCCGGCGGTATCCATGCTCCAGGCGAGCGGAATGATCCCGTGATTGCTGACGCGGCCATAGGTCGGCCGCAGCCCGACGATGCCGCAGATTGCAGACGGCAGGCGGATCGAGCCGCCGGTGTCGGTACCGATCGCACCGAAGCAGGCGCGCGCCGCAACCGCCGCTCCCGAGCCGCCGCTCGAGCCGGCCGGAAAGCGATCGGTGTTCCAGGGATTGCGCACCGCGCCGTAGTGCGGGTTGTTCGACGTGCCACCCCACGCGAACTCGTGCATGTTCAGCTTGCCGGCAAAGATGGCGCCGGCGCGGCGCAGCCGGCACGCGATCGTCGCATCCTCGGCGGGCAGCCAGTCGGCGAGGATGCGGCTGCCGGCGGTCGTGCGCTGGCCGCGCACCGCGACGTTGTCCTTCAACGCGATCGGCACCCCGTGCAGAGGGCCCAGATCGTGGCCCGCCGCCATCATCGTCTCGGCGGCCTGCGCCACCCGGCGCGCCTGCTCTTCGAACACCGTGATGTACGCCGCGAGCCTGGGGTTCACCAATGCGATGCGCTCGAGCGTCGCGTCGACCAGCTCGACCGGGGAGAGCTCGCGGCGCTTGATGCGACGCGCCGCCTCGGCGAGGCTCAGGTCGAGCAGTTCCGGGTAGGCCCGCGTGCCCATCTACGGAGCCGTCGCGCCGGTGTCGTCGACCGGCGCGTGCGAGAACACGGTCGCCGGGAGCAGCTCCTGATATTCCGCGCGGCTCATCTTTCGGCTCAGCTCGTTCGCGGCCGGCAGCCACTCGGCGAGGAGCGCGCCCGCCGCAGCCTCGCGCTCCGCCGTGAGCGGCAATGCGGCGACCTCGGCGAGCGTCTTCGCCAGCGTTGCGGTCACAGCTGCACCCCGCGCGTCAGCGCGCCGTCAACGACGAGGTTGGCGCCGCTGACGAAGCTCGCCGCCGGGCTGACGAGGAAGACCGCGGCATTGGCCATCTCCTGCGGCGTGCCCATGCGACCGGTTGGGTTGAGCGCCAGCGCATCCGCATAGAGCTTCGGGTTGCCGTTCTCGATCTGCTGCCACACGCCGCCCTCGAAGTACGTATTGCCGGGCGAGAGCGAATTGGCGCGTATGCCCTTGCCGGCTAGCTGGAAGGCGAGCCCCTGCGTGTAGTGCACGATCGCCGCCTTGAGCGCGCCGTAGGGACCGGCGGCAAAGTCGATCTCGCGCGCCGAGACGCTCGAGATCGCGAGGATCGCCGGATGGGCGCTTCGCTCGAGCCAAGGCATAGCCGCATCGACGAGCCGCACGGTTCCCATCATGTCGACTGCGAAGCTGCCCTGCCAGCCGGCCTCGTCGTTGCCGATCGCGAGCGCGCTGACGTTCGCGACGACGATGTCGATGCCGCCGAGCCCTTCGGCGCTGGAGGCGACCCAACGCTGCAGCGCCGCGCCGTCGCCGACGTCGACCGCCGCGCCGCGCATCTTGCCGGCCGCAGGGGTGAGCGCACGAACCGTGGCATCGACCGCGTCGGCGCTGCGCGCGCAGAACGCCACCTCGGCGCCTTCGGCGGCGAGGGTTGCGACGATCGCCCGACCGATGCCACGGGTCCCACCAGTGACCAGGGCCTTCAGGCCGTTAAGTTGCAGGTCCACGCAGCCTCTCCTCGAAACGACGCTTCACGCCAGGTACTTCTTCTCGATCGCGGCACCGACCGTGTATTTCGGGTCGACGAAATTGCCGAGCCGGACCTTGCCGCACTGGCTCAGCAACATGTAGGCATCCCAGCGGTCATAACCGAACTCGGCTTCCATCCAGAGCACAAGCTCGCGATAGGCGATCCGTGCCGCGTCTTCCAATGGCCGTGCGCTGCCGATCGCCATCACGACCGATTCGTTTTCGAGGCGCGGCCAGTCGAGCGCCCACGACCTGATGAGGTCGACATGGATCGTCGTTGTGCTCGCGTACTCGACCGCAGTGCCGCAGACCTCTCCATCGCCCTGGCAGGCATGCGCGTCGCCGATGAAGAGACGACCGCCGGACGTGCGCACCGGCAGGTAGGTGATGCTGCCCGGCCCCATGTCCGGCAGGTCCATGTTGCCGCCGTGCGAGTCGGGCGTCAGCGTGTTGATCGAATCGATCTCGGGCGAGCAGCTCAGCGTGCCGATGTGCGGCCGGTACGGCAGCGTGACCCGCGGACTCCAGTAGACACCTTCCTCGTCGACGTCGATCTTGCGGACGATCTCGGGCAGCGATTCGGCGAGCAGCGCGGTGAACGACGTGCCGCTCAATGCGCCGAACTGCGGGATCATCGCGCAGGTGCCACGCGGATTGTCGCCGCGCGGCAGCATCGACTCGATGTGCACCGCGATCACGTCGCCCTTCTCGGCGCCCTGGATCACGATGGGCCCGTTCTGCGGGTTCACGAACGGCATCGTCAACACTCTCGATGGCAGGTCGCTTGGCGACAGCACCTTGCCGTCGAACGCGTCGCGGGTCTGCACGACGACGCGATCGCCGGGCTGGATCGTGAGCACCGGCTCGGTGTACGGGCCGATCGTGAAGTGGAATTTGCCCTGGCGCGCCTCGCTCAGCTCGTGGGTGATCTGCACCCGCCCGCGGGCGCTCCCGCGGCGGTGCATGATCGATGTCTCCAGCCATTCCATGTGGACTCTCCTGATCGGATCTGTCGTGCTCGCCGGCGCCGCACCGTCGCGGACTGCCGCTAGCCGTGGATCCCTGTGTATTCACTCATCACCGCGAGGTCGCCCAGATGCTCGCGCGGAATCTCGGCGCCGACCTGGCCGCGCCTGATCACGAGCACGCGCTGCGACACCGTCGCGATGAAATCGAGGTTCTGCTCCACCAGCACGATCGTCAGTCCGAGCCGGTCACGCAGCGTCGTCAGGGTTTCCGCGATTTCCTCGATGATCGACGGCTGGATGCCTTCGGTTGGCTCGTCGAGGAGCAGGATCTTCGGACGTCCGGCCAGTGCACGCGCCAGCGCAAGAAGTTGCTGCTCGCCACCCGAAAGCGACCCGCCTGCGCGGTCGAGCAATGGCACCAAGCGCGGAAAGTCGGCGAGCAGCGTGTCGAGTGCCGCCGCCGAGTGGTTCCCTGTCTTCACGAGGCCCATACGCAGGTTGTCGCGCGCGGTCAAGGCGGGGAAGA
>JBDTIO010000063.1:0-2630 GCA_039936375.1 Caldimonas sp.
TCCTTGCGCCGGTCGAGACCCTTTCGCAACTCGAAGCGGCCGTCGTCGCGTTGGCGAATGCGGGCGTAGTGACCGGTCGCGATTTTTTCTGCACCGAGGCGCACGGCATGATCGACAAAGGCCTTGAACTTGATCTCGGCGTTGCAGAGCACGTCCGGGTTGGGCGTTCGTCCGGCCGAATATTCGCGCAGGAATTCGGCGAAAACGCGTTCCTTGTACTCGGCCGCGAAGTTGACGTGCTCGATCTCGATGCCGAGCACGTCGGCCACGCTCGCGGCGTCGAGAAAATCCTGGCGCGACGAGCAATATTCATCGTCGTCTTCCTCTTCCCAGTTCTTCATGAAAAGGCCGACGACCTCGTGCCCGGCTTGCTTCAGCAGCCAGGCCGTGACCGCCGAGTCGACGCCGCCGGACAGGCCGACGACGATGCGCTGTTTGGGTTGGCGGAGGGCGTCGTTCATGGCCTTCGCATCGTAGCCGGCACGCCGACAATCGCTGCTCATGGGCAAGCGGTCGGCGGACAACGGGGCGGCAGGCGAGGCGGACACCCGTTGGCCGCGTTTTCTGCGCTATGCCGGCGTCGGCGCGGTGGCGACGATCGTTCACTACGCCATCCTGATCGGCCTCGTCGAGGGCGCGGCGCTGGCGCCCCGCTTCGCCGCCGCGACCGGCGCCTGGATCGGCGCCCAGGTCGCATTCGCCGGCAATGCGTGGTTCACGTTCAACGGTGTACCGGCCACCGTCCGTGTCTGGCTGCGTTTTCAGATCACGGCGGCCGTTGGTGCAGCGCTCAGCTTTACCCTGGTCGCCATCGGTGTCCGCGCCGGCGTCCACTATTTGATCGCGCAGGCGTTCGCGACGCTGGTCACACTGTTCATCACCTACGAGATCAATCGGCGCTGGAGCTTCGCCACGTCGATCCGACCGTGAAGCCGGCCTCGGCGAGGTCGTCGGCGAAGGCCGCGCTTGCCAGGTAGGCCGCCTCCCGGCCGCGCGCCGCGGCGATCGGATCGTCGTCGCTGGCCGGGCCCCGGCGGGGATGGCAGAAGACGAGGCCGCTGCGCTCCGGCGCCGTGGCGAGCCAGTCGCGCACCAGACCGCGATAGTTCTCGTTGCGGAAATCGTAGACCCCGAGCAATGCCGCGTTGTGACGGAGGCCCCGGGCGCGCAGCTCGCGTTGCAGCGCGCGACCGCCGGTACCTTCGATCACCATCCGTTTGAATGCGTGTCCGGGGCCGAGCACCCGGCCCGTGTTGCGGACGGCCGGGCGCACCTGCTTGTCGTGCGCCTCGAGGGAGCGAAGAACGACGTCGCGGATTCGCGGCAGGTGATGCACGTGCTGATGGCCGTCGACGTGCGCCGGCAGACGGCCGACGGCGTCGGCGAAGGCGTCCGCCTGAGCTCGCCACTCGCTCGCCAGCGCGGCGATCGGCAAACTGCCGACATGGGCGCCGGCGATCAGCGCCTTCAGGCCCGGCAACGCCGGCCACACCCGAGCCAGATCGGGGCTCAGCGGCCGCCCTTCGGTGAGGTTGAAGTGCAGGCCGAGCTCGAAAGTCCCGAACCCTTTCGTTGCCGCAGCGAGCGCGGCACCTTCGGCCGGCCAGGCCGCGGCATTGGTCACGCACGAGGCGCTCGAAAGTCGCCCGGCGGCAGCCAGCACGGTCACCGTCTCGGCGACGCCGCCGACCAGCCCGACATCGTCGGCGCAGAAGGCGATGCGCCGCGACGCGGTCGGCTCCATGGGGCCTACCAGGCGTCGGCCTCGCCGCTGTCGGCGCGGATCAGGTAGACAGGGCGCTGCTTGACCTCGTCGAAGATGCGGCCCACGTACTCGCCGAGGATGCCGATCGACAGCAACTGCACGCCGCTGAAGAACATCGCGCTCACCGCCAGGGTGGCCCAGCCGGGCACCACGTCGCTGCCGATGTAGTGATCGACGATGAGCCAGGCGCCGCCGGCCAACGAGCACAGGGCGATCACCGCACCGATCGCACTCCATAGCCGCAGCGGCGCATTGGTGAACGCGGTCAGGCCGGTGACAGCGAGGCGAAACAGACTCCTGAGGGAAAAAGAGCTGTCGCCGGCGAAGCGCGCCTGCGGCTCGTAGATGACCGTTGCCGAAGCGAAGCCGACCCAGGCATACAGGCCCTTCATGAAGCGGTTGCGCTCGGGCAGGCTCTTCAACGCCTCGACGACCTTGCGGTCGAGCAAACGGAAGTCACCCGCGTCGGGAGGAATCGGCGTGCGCGAGCCGGCATTGACGATCCGGTAGAACCAGCGCGAGCCGGTCTTCTTGAGCCACGACTCGTCATTGCGCGAGGCGCGCACGGTGTAGACCATGTCGGCGCCGCCACGCCAGGCCGCCAGCATGTCGTCGATCAGGACCGGCGAGTGCTGGAGGTCGGCGTCCATCAGCAGCACCACGTCGCCGCGGGCCCGATCGAGGCCGGCGGTCAGGGCCGCTTCCTTGCCGAAATTGCGCGACAAGGCGATGTAGCGGATGTGGCCGGTCATCAGCCACGGCGCCAGTGCGATCTCGGTGTCGTCGCGGCTGCCGTCGTTGACGACGACGATCTCCCAGCGCGAAAAGCGTGCCGGCAACGCGTCGCTCAATTGCTGCAGCAGTA
>JBDTIO010000064.1:0-3815 GCA_039936375.1 Caldimonas sp.
GCGCGCGACTGCGCGTCGAGCTTGGCGATGATCTGGGCAACGTGGAACTTCGCAGTGTGTGCGGAGATGCCGAGCGCGCCGCCGATCTCGCGGTTGCCGAGACCGTGGCTCATCTCGACAAGCACCTGCCGCTCGCGCGGCGTCAACACGTCGGGTGCGCGCTGCGCGGTGCGGCTTTCGCCGGTGCGCTCGTAGCGGAGTGCTTCGGCGGCAAAGGCCGCCGGCGTCGCCACGAGACCGGCCCGCGCGGCGTGCGCGGCGCCGGCGATCGCCTCGATCGAAGCGCCTTTCGGCAAGACCGAGCAGCCGTCGATCAGCCACTCACCGATCCGCTCGTCGCCCGGCTCGGCGAGAACGACGAAGCGCGGTCCTTCGGCACCGAAGGCGTCGTCGCCGCCGGCCTCGGCGCCATCGCCGAGGTCGACGACCACGATCTCGGCGCCGCCGTAGTCGGCGTCGCGCAGCGCCGCCGGCGATGCTGCGGCGAGCACCACGTCGAAGCCGTCGCGCGCGCCCAGGCCCGCGACGAGGCCGGCTCGAACGAGCGGCGCCTGCGCAGCAATGCCAATGCGGATCGTCGTCACCTTGGGTTCGCGCCCGTTCAGCAGCAACGCCGCTCGGTCGGCCGCTCGCCGACCTCGATCTGAATGTCCTTCGCGTCGCCGCCACGCAGGATCGCCAGCGTTGCCGCCTTGCCGACGAAGCCGGCCAGGGCGACGCGCAAGGCGCCGAGGTCAGCCGCCGCTTCGCCGGCGGCGCGCACGACGATGTCGCCGATGAGCAGACCGGCCCGCTCGGCCGGGCCACCGGGCACCAGCGCGGAGACGAGCAGGCCCGTGCCGCCTGTGCCGGGCAACGGCACCGGCTGGGCGCCGATGCCGAGCCAGGGCCGCGCGACGTGTCCGCTCGACAGCAGTGCATCGACGACGCGCGAGACCGTCGACGAGGGCACGACGATGCCGTAGTGCCGCGACAGCGCCGAGGTGGCGATGCCGATCACCGCGCCGTGGGCGTCGGCGACCGGTGCGCCGGAAAGACCGTCGTAGACACCGCCGTCGAGGCGGATCAGGCGATCGACGGCGCCGCCGAGCCAGGTCTGCCACGGGCCGGACGCGCGATTGACGAGACCGGCGCTGGCCACCGCGTCACCGTCGCCGCTGCGGCCGACGGCGATGGCGAAATGGCCGGCGCGCACGCTGGCTGCGTCGCCGATCGCGACCGCCGGCAAGGCGTCGTCGCCGACCATCCGAAAGACCGCGAGATCGGTCGACGAGTCGATGCCGACGAGCGTGGCCTCGATGCTCCTGCCTTCGCCGGCGACCAGCGTCGCCGCCGCCGGCGTGCGGCGAAAGACATGCGCCGCGGTGACGACGATGCCCTCGCGCCAGACAACGCCGGAGGCGACTGCGTGGCGTCGGCCGCGCACCGCCAGCGTGCTGGCGCCGATCCGCTCGACGATGGCGGCGAGCGCCTGGGAGTGGGCCGCGAGGGCACCGGCAGGAGCGGCCGATGCGTCGTTGTTGCTGCTGTTCATGAGGAGCCGGTCTTTCCGTTCATTCGATGCCGGAAAGGTACGCCGCCCTCGGCAGCGACGAATCCGCCGAACGGCCGGCTCCGGCCTTCGCCTGCCCAACTGGGGCAGGCGACCGGCCTTTGCAAGCCCGGCGATGTCAGAGCTTGCTGGCGAGGACGTCGATCTTCTCGATCTTCGGCGCCTCGGCGAGCAGCGCGGTGGCATTGGCCATCAGCGCCTTGGCGATCGGGCCGCCGAGGTGCGCGTCGCGGCCGACGTCATCGGGGAAGACATCGAAGATGCCGAATTCGGTCGGGCCGAAGCGAACCGCGAACCAGGCCGTCGTGGCACCCTCGGCCACAGCCAGCGGCTGTGCCGACTTGAGAAAGTCGGCGACGGCATCGCCCTTGTCGGCCTTGGCGTGAAGGCGAACGAACAAGCCCTTGGTGACGGCCATGATGTGTTTCCTGCGTGGTGGAAACCCAGTATGGCTGCGCCGCGCAGTTCGCGCTCGCGCCGGGGCATGCGCGCTCGCCGCGTCAATACTCGACGGGGTCGCGATGGCGGGGGTCGTCGTGCAGGGACCAGTAGGCGTCCTGCAGCTGCTTCGTGATCGGGCCCGGCCAGGCCGCGGCGATCGGCCGACCGTCGATCCTGGCGATCGGCAGCACGCCGCCACCGCTCGAAGTGATGAAGACCTCATCCGCTTCGGCGAGCTCGGCGGCAGGCACGGGCTCGACGCGCAAGGGAACGCCGAGCGTGCCGCACAGCTCGATCGCCGTCTTGCGCGAGATGCCTTCGAGCACGCCGCGATCGGGCGTGCGCACGACGCCGTCCTTGACCATGAAGACGTTGAAGCCCGGGCCTTCGGCGATGTGGCCCGCCGCATCGACGACGCAGCTCGTGTCGGCGCCACGGTCGTAGGCCTCGAACATCGACTGCACCAGGTCCATCCAGTGGTAGTTCTTGACCGTCGGATCGACCGACTCGGGGGCGATGCGGATGCGGCTGCTGACGTGCAGGTCGATGCCCGAAGCCTGCTTTTCCGGCGGCGCGATCCAGACGAAGGGCAAGGCATAGGCATAGAAGCGGTTCGTCGCCAGGCGCGGATCGCGGGCGCCGCGCGGCGGCACGCCACGCGTGCAGACCATCGCGACGTAGGCCTCGTGCAGGCCGCCGGCCTTGACGCAGCCATGCAATATCTGCCGCACTTCGGCGCGGCTGTATGGCACCTTCATGCGCAGCTTGCCGAGACTGGCGAAGAAGCGGTCGAGATGATCCTCGAGCCGGAAGAAGGCGCCCTTCCAGACGCTGGCCACGTCGTAGGTCACGTCGGAGCGCGTGAAGCCCCAATCGAACAGCGAGATCTTGCCTTCGGAAAGCGGCTTCCAGTCGCCGTCGATGAAGACCGAGCCACCTTCGAACTCACTCGCTTCGACCGTTCTCATCGCACTTTCCTCATACAGCTCGCGCTGCGTTCTTGCCTTTGGCGCCGTGCGGCGTCGATCCGTCGCTCGCGCGGTGCGAGGACCCGGGCCGCCGCTTAGAGTCGCGCCGATTGCACCAAGAGGACAGCGATGCTCGAAGCCCGGGGCCTTTGCAAATCGTACGGCAGCCGCGCTGTCGTCTCCGACCTGTCGTTCTCGCTCGGCGCGGGCGAGATCGTCGGCCTGCTCGGGCCGAATGGCGCGGGCAAGTCGACGACCGTCGCCATGCTGTGCGGCCTGGTGGCCGCCGACCGCGGCCAGGTGTTCGTCGGCGACGGTGCCTCGCGTCAGGAGCTCACCGAGACAAGCCAGGCGCCGAAGCACCGCATCGGCGTCGTGCCGCAGGAGCTCTCGATCTACGAGAACCTCGGCGCCGCCGCCAACCTGGCGCTGTTCGGCGCCCTCTACGGGCTGAGCGGCGCGCTGCTCGAGGCGCGCGTCGATGCCGCGATGAGCCTGGTCGGCCTAGCCGATCGCGCCAAGGACAAGCCGCAGACTTTCAGTGGCGGCATGAAGCGGCGCCTCAACATCGCCGCAGCCCTGGTGCACGACCCCGACATCCTGATCCTCGACGAGCCGACCGTCGGCGTCGACCCGCAAAGCCGCAACGCCATCTTCGACAACCTCGAGGAGCTGCGTCGGCGCGGCAAGGCCCTGCTCTACACGACCCACTACATGGAAGAGGCCGAGCGCCTCTGCGACCGGATCGTCATCGTCGACCACGGCAAGGTCGTGGCCAGCGACACGCTGGCCGGCATCGCGCGGCTGCTGCCGGCGACGCTGTCGCTGGAGATCGAGGTCGACGGCGTCGTCGA
>JBDTIO010000065.1:0-6146 GCA_039936375.1 Caldimonas sp.
GGCCCGGTCATCATCCCGTAGGCTTTGTACATTGCGCAAACATAGCCCTGCACAATCTCAGGATGCTGGGCAGCGAAGTCGCCGTCGGCGATGACAACGTCGAGCGCCGGATAGCCGAGCGCAGCCATTTCGCTGACAGTGGCCACGAGTTTGCCGCCCGCATCCATCATTTCACCCATGCCCGGCTGTGAATTCATGCCACCAGCGATCGCCTTCGTCTTGAAGGCGGCGACCATCGCCTGCCGCTCCAGTCCAACCAGCTTGACCTTCCCGGTAAGCCCTTTCGATTCAAGCCAGCCATTGAATGCAAAGTCTTCCGATGCCCCTTGCAGCGTTCCAAAGGTCTTGCCTTCCATGGTCGCCGGCGTGAGAGAGCTATCGATTACGAGTCCGGCGTTGTCATAGAACTGAGCCCAGACGACCTTCAGATTTATTCCCTTGGCAATCGCTGTCGTCACTGGCGGATTCCCGACAGCATTGACGATGTTGAACGCACCACCCTTCATGCCGGCGAGGGCCGCAGGGCCGCTCGAGATGGGAATCCACTTGATGTCGCCCGGAATCATCTTCAAGAGATCCGGCTGGGTGGCGATCACGGATTCCTGAAGCGGAGCACCATGCGCCCACGTTGAAATACTTATAGTTTCGGCATCTGCGTTCCCGCCGACCAACGCGGTTCCGACAACGATATGTGTAAGTACAATGAGTATAAGTTTCATGCTCGTTTGCTCCTAATGAATAGTTATGCGCGCATCGACGGGTCGAGATGCCGTTGCAGGCGTCTTAAAGTGGCATCCAAAGTGAGACCCAAGATCGCTATGATCAAGATACCTGCAAATATCAATCCGGTATTAAGAAACTGTCCTGCCTGGAGAATGACGAAGCCAAGTCCTGAAGTCGCAGCAATCATTTCTACGGCGACAATGCTCGTCCAGGACAGGCCCATTGACAGCCGCATGCCCGTGATAATTTGCGGCATGGCGGCTCTAATACGCACATGAAGCATGGTGTACCACTCGGACGCCCCGAGACACCGCGCACAATTAAGCATCTCACGAGGCACACCATCGAGACCGGCCGCGGTCGAGATCGCCATTACCGGCACCACACCGGCAACGATCAAAATGATCTTGGGTGCTTCTCCTATACCGAACCAGACAATGAGCACCGGAACAAACGCCAACGGAGGCAGCGGTCGTGACAGTTCGATGAATGGGTCGATAAGAGCACGAAAGCTCCCAAAGCCAGCCATAAATGCACCGATTGTGATTCCGATCAGCGAGCCGAGCGCGAATCCTACGAACACCCGTACGAGGCTTGTAAGAGTGTGCCCCAGCAGGGTCTCTCCATCGGTTGGATATGGCGCACCGAGATACCGAATGAGAGTCCTGATGGTATCTATGGGCGTGGGGAGAAGAACGGGGTCTCGTACCACCCATAGCGCCAGGACCTCCCAGACAACAAGTCCGCCAAACAAACTGATGCTCGAGACCAGCCAATGCTTTTGCCAGACCGATCCCGCCAATAAGCCGGGCAGCGCGCTCTGAGCGGACACGGGAGACGAATCGATCATACTTCAGCCAATTGTTTCCGCAAACCTCGACGCAGGGCGACGAACTCCGTCGTATCGCGAAGCGCCTCGTCTCGTGGTCGCGACAAGTCGACGTTTTTCGTGGCCACGATACGTCCTGGCCGGGCCGACATGACGCAGACCTTGTCGGACAAAAGCACCGCTTCTTCCACATCGTGTGTGACGAAGATTACGGTCATTCGGTGATGCTGCCAGAGACCGAGAAGAAAGTTCTGCATACTCTCCCGAGTGATAGCGTCAAGCGCGGCAAATGGCTCGTCCATGAGAAGAATGCGGGGACGGTTGATGAGCGCGCGTGCCAAAGCCGCGCGATGGCGCATTCCCCCTGATAGCTGGTGTGGATAGTGTTTGTGAAAATCGGCAAGGCCTACCGTCGCCAATAGTTCATCCGCCAACGAGCCGGTTTCAGCGTTTGCAATTCCGCGAGCGCGTGGGCCGAACAGGACGTTCTCGCGCGTGGTCAACCACGGGAACAAAGTCGGTGACTGAAACAGTACACAGCGGTCTGGACCCGGTGCGTGCGTCGTTTCGCCGTAGGCAAGGATGCGTCCTGCATCGGGCTGGATGAATCCAGCCACGATATGCAACAGCGTGGACTTGCCGCACCCGGACGGCCCGATAAGACAGACGAACTCACCGGCCATTATCTCGAGATTGATATCGCGAAGCGCATGAGTCGGCTCGTTGTTTCTCCAAAAGACCTTGGAGATTCCAGAAATGGTGACGGCAGGCTCGCTCATTTGCTCTATGTGTCTAAATTCAGTGGATCAGCGAGCAGTTCTCAAGTTCATGAGTCATATCGCGCATGCGATTAGAACGGATTGCGACAGCATTGCATTCGGTCATGCGTGATCATCAGTTCTCTTTCAAGGTGTCGGCGCAAGGCGGTTGCACGCGATAGTCATACAGTCTGGCTGCTTCCATGCTTGCACGTTAGCTGAGCGCCGACGCACGCGACTCCCGGGGCTCGCGGTGGTTGTACGTCTTGCGCGGACGCAGCATGGGCGCGAACATCGCGTGTTCGGCTTGTCTGCTGAACTCGCGCTCGATGGCCCGCGCAGCAGTCTGCATTAGCGGGATTGCTAGTTCGAGCCATTTCTGCGTCAAGTGACTGATCAGCAAAGCGACGTTGAGCACGGCGATGGCCTGCTGGCTCGAGTCACGAAGCGCGATCGAAACACCGCCCACCTCCCTTCGCCACGCTCTGCGACTGATGGCGTAGCCCCGCGACCGTATCCGTTTCAGTTCTGCAAGCAATTCGGCGCGCGTGGTCATCGTATGGGACGTGACCTGATCGAGCTTTTCAGGCAGCAGTTGAATTACCGCTTCGTCTGGCATGGTGGCGAGCATGGCCAACCCGGCCGAGGCGCAATGCGCAGGCGTGCGGTCGCCGATGCTGGCGTGCACACGCACGGCGTTGGGCGAGTCGACGAGGTGGATGCAAACAGTGTGGTCGAACTCCAGCATGCCCAGCGCAACACCTTCCGAGATGTCGCGTGACAACTGCGCCATGTGCGGTTGCGCAAGCCGGCCGAACTCGACCGGCCCGGCGCGGCAGCCGATCTCCCATGCCCGGATGCCGATAACGTAGCGCTGGTCGGCCTGACGGCGCACCAGTCCCCGCTCTTGCAGCGTCAGCAACAGCTTGTTGACGCTGGACTTGGCCATGCCAATGGTTGCCGCAATCTCAGTCATGGAGAGCGGTCGGCGGTTTCCGGCAAGGCACTCCAGCACGTCAAGACCGCTGTTGAGGCCGGAACGCAACCGCAGCGTGTTCGGTTTTGACGAACTCAGGATAGGCATTGACGAATCATAGGTTGGCCGACCAGAATCGTGCAACTCCTTTCGTTCACCTTTTGTTGAGGACAAACCATGACGCGCATGACCATGCCCGAATTTGGAAAACCCAGCGAAGCTGTGCTCGCGGAGCTACGCGCCCGCAAGGCCAACGACATTGACTGGGAAGGGGGCAAGGCGCCCTTGTTTGTGTTCAAGGCCAGCGACGACGTCTCGGAAATGGGTCGTGCTGCATTCTTCGAATACTTCTTCGAAAACGCGCTGGGCGCCGGGCGAGCGTTTCCCAGCGTGAAGCAGATGGAGACAGAGGTGGTTGAGATGGCTCTGGGCCTGTTCCACGCGCCGACCGGTGCGAAGGGATTCATGAGTACGGGTGGCACGGAAAGCATCCTCGAGGCGATCCAGACGTGTCGCGACTTCACGCGTGCGAAGCGCGGCAACAAACAACTGCGCGGCAACATCGTCGCGCCTGAATCGATCCATCCGGCCTTCGACAAGGGTGCACGCCTGATGGACCTCGAAGTTCGCCGCATACCGGTGCGCGCCGATTTCCGCGCTGACGTCATCGCGATGGAAGCTGCCATCGACGAGAACACGATCATGGTCGCAGGCTCGGCTCCGTGCTTTTGCTACGGCGTGATTGACCCGCTCACCGAACTGGCCGTGGTGGCCAAGAGCAAAGGGCTGTGGATGCACGTCGATGCATGCGTCGGCGGCTACGTCGCGCCCTTCGTGAAGATGATCGGCCGCGCGATCCCTGACTTCGATTTCTCGATCGAAGGCGTCTGCTCGATCTCGGCTGACCTGCACAAGTTCGGCTTCTGCCCCAAGCCCGCATCGACCGTGTTTTACCGCGATGCTGACATGGCCAAATTCCACGCATTCGACTTCAACAACTGGCCGAATGGCCGCTTCTACACGACCACCATCTGCGGGACCCGCCCGGCCGGTGGCGTGGCGGGTGCGTGGGCGGTGTTCAACTACCTTGGTATCGAGGGCTACAAGCGTATTGCAACCGAGCTCATGGGTTTCATCGACAAGTTCAAGGAAGGCGTGCAGAAGATCCCGAGCATGCGCATCGTCGGCAACCCGGACCTCTCGATCGTCGCCTACACATCTGACGAGATCGACGTGTTCCGCGTGGCTGAACTCATGCAGGCGCAGGGCTACCTACCTGGCCTATTGCAAAGGCCCAAGGCACTGCACCAGATGATGTCGTTAGTCCACGCCCGCGCCTGCGGAACCTACCTGAAGAACCTGCAGGCGGCCGTCGATGTCGTGCGCGAAGCGCCGCGCGACAAGGCTGTGATCGACGCCACTTACTGATTTCCATCAGGAATGCGCATTGCGACTCGACCGCTGTGCGCGAGCTAATCAGGGTCTTGCGCAATCGATGTGACGAGGGACTCAGTTTCAATCCGCTTCGAGGATGGCCGCGAGGTCGTGTCCCGCGTGATGGTGTAAGTCCACAGCCCGGATGAGGCTGGGATGCGCGGTACTCAGCGGGCCACAGCGGACAGCCGAGTTGGAACAGTATCGCTTCTATGTGGACCTGAGAGTCAAGCCGTCTCGGCGGCGTTTCTTAGTGAGGTTTCATGTCGACCCCTTCCGGCAGTTTTGGCATGCCCGCTGGTTCATCCTGTTTCGGGGGTAAGGGCTGATGAGCGTTCGAGCCGGTGCCGAACGAACTTCTATCCGTGCGGGTGTGCAACCCGCACCGCATGCTGCATGCGCACGAAGCGCACCGACAACCCTGCTTACCGAGGCGCCCAATCTGAAGAGACGGTCACGGTTAGGTGACCCAGCGATACTGCGGGCGCGTCGACCTTCTATCATGATGATTCGGTCCATGCCAAGTGGCACTCAGGCCGGCTTCTTGGTACTCAGGGAGCAACCGGCTTGAGGCTTGCGCCGACCGGAATTTCGCCGCGATCCAGATACCGCCGCAACGCGATCAGCAGCCGTCTGGCCAGGGCGACGATGCCAACGCGCCGCGAGCGCTTGCCGCTGCTCGCAAAGCGTTGGTTAAACCACTGGCTGAGGACGCTGTCAGGCTGAAGGCGCAGCCAGCCCCAGGCGAGTTCCACCAATAGAGTTCGCACCGGTTTGTTGCCGGCTTTGCTGATGCCTTGCTCAACCTGGCTGTCGCCGCTGTCGTAGGGTGTCGGAGCCAACCCGACGCAGCCGGCCAGCTCGCGCCGGTTGGCGAAGCGTCTCCAGCCGAACAGTTCTTTGTCCAGCCGCCAAGCGCTCCTTACGCCGATCGCGCGCAGTCGGGTGAGCTGCGCCACGATCGGTTGTACTCCGGCTTCGACCTCCTCTTTCTGGGCTGCCTCCAAAATCTTGACCTGCTGCTTTACCAACACCAATCGTTCGATCTCGCGCTCGATTTCCGCGCGTAGTGCAGGAGGTACCTGCTCACGTTGGGCATCCCACCAACGCAGCCAGTCCCGCCCGCCAACGGCGATGTGCGGGCGCAGGTTGTGAAGCACGAGGAGCGAGCCTATGCGGTTCGTGTGCTGGGTGCGCTCCTTCGTCAGCCTGGCCAGTTCACGGTCCCTGCGGCGGGCATCTTCCTGCTCGGCCGTGGGCTCACGCAGGACCGACCAGACACGCTCGCCTGTGCGGTGGCGCAGCAGCATCGTCAGCAGCTTGAGGCCGTCGAGCCGGTCGGTCTTGGCACTTCTGGCACGGCGGTTCACTTCGATGCTGGCGGAGTCGACGACGATGTTGTCAATGCCCTGCTCGAACAGCCACC
>JBDTIO010000066.1:0-3446 GCA_039936375.1 Caldimonas sp.
TTCATTCCGCCGACGCCCTGTTGCTCCATGCTTTTCTGGATCTCGGTGATTTCCTTGCTGACGTCTGTTGCCTTGCGCGCGCGCTGCAGGATCTTGCGCGCCTGATCCACTTTTGACTTGCTGATCAGCCAACGCGGGCTGTCGGGCAGCCGCCACATGCCGATCACCAGGGCGACGGAGGGTATGGCCGCCAGGCCGAACATGTATCGCCATCCGTGCGAGGCGGAGAACGCGTAGTCCACCAAGTAGGCGACCACGATGCCGGTGGTGATCGCCAGCATGTTGACCGCGACCAGGGAACCACGGGCCTTTGCCGGCACCACCTCGGCGATGTACATCGGCGAGATGAATGAGGCGATGCCGATGGCGACGCCGCTCACGATTCTGGCGGCGATCAGCCAGGCCACCGTCGGTGCCAGCGCCGTTGCGAGGGCGCTGGCGGTAAAGATGATTCCCGCCAGGATGATCATTCCGCGCCTGCCGAATCGTCCCGTCAGTGCACCGCCCAATCCCGCACCCAGGACGGCGCCCACCAGCACGGAGCTGACGACAATTTCCTCCATGGTGGCGGACAGAGAGAACTGTTCCTTGACGAACAGGATCGATCCGGAGATGACACCCGTGTCGTAGCCGAAGAGCAGACCGCCGAGTGCCGCAACCCCCACCGCAAAATAGACAAAGCCGTTCACTTCGGATTCAGCCTCCGCGCTTGCCGAGCGCTACCCGCCAAGGCGCCGGGAAGGTCGCCGCAGAGTAGTGCGTCGCTGGTGGTTGTTGAGCCCGGCATAGGAAAGAAGCGACCCGCGATGTCCACGCCCTTGTGGAAGGCGCGGCCGGCCGCGGCTCTCCCGCGGTGCAAGATCGTGGGTCCTACGTGGCGCCCGGGCGGATTGCCTACTCCAGAGCTCGATGGGTTTTTTGCGGGTCATGTTCCAGCGACCTACGCACTTCGCTCACCCAGCTCTCGTCGCCGCTCGCCGTGCGGCAACGGTTGATGCTGAGGCGCGTCACCACCGCACTTCGCCCGGTTGCGCGATAAGCCGCCCTCTCGGCGGCACTTTTTTGGGCGAAGCTTTCGACCTGCCCGTTCAAATAGACAGTGCTGTTCCTCACCTCGACATTGATCCGTTTAATGTCGAGGAACGGCTCCATGCTCATTTCGTCGATGATGTCGCTTCTCAATTGGGCGTCTGTCTGCATATCTGTCTCCTACCAGCTTGCGTTGAAGGTTCGTGCGGCGTCGAGCGGAGGTCTGTGCGCCAACGCACGAAAACGTTGAAATGACAGCGGCCAACCCTCCAAACGGGTATGCAAGTGCACGCACGCAGGCCGGCCGCTGGGCACTTCCCTAGCCTTCGACGGCGATACGGCGGAATGCTCCGCCGTCGCCCACGCCAACGGAGCCGACGTCTCTTCGCTTACTTGTTCGTCTTCTCCGAAGCAGTACTTTGCTCCATCACCTTTTGATAGGCTGATGCCGTAAGATGAACACGACAATATTCGTCGACCACAGGCTCGATCTTGTCGACGTCCACGAAGTCGAGAGTTGCGGAAGTCGGTTTTCCCCGCCTCGAGTAGCCGACCGTGTAGTAGATAAACTTCGGCTTGACGACGTCGTTCATTCCTAGATAGTCCTTGCACGACGTTTGCACCATGGTCATCTTCGGTGGCTCGTTGGTCGTCTGCGCGTGCGCCAGACCCTGCACGGTCGCGAGGCCGGCAAGGATGGCCGCGCTCAAAAGTACGTTCATATAGTTCCTATCGTTCAAAAGCATAAAGAGGTTCAGGCTGTGCATTTGAGGACGAGCAGCGCCCCAGGTCCGGGATCGAGGAGACTGCTGCATTGCGACATCGAACGACGATCCCCCTGATCGTCGTTGTCTGCGCACCAGAGCTGTTTATGCGCGTCTCGCTCTAACATCTGGCTCGCCCCCCTGAAACGTCGGGCATCGCAGCGCTTCCAGGATCCGTGCCTCCCATTCAGGACGCGATCGCCAGCCGCAACAGAAGACACGCCGGCAAGGGTGTGCCGCGGACATGCCACTCATGCAAGCCTCTTGGTCATGTGATCGTCTCGGGGTGGCCGTTCCGTTGGGCGATCATCTCGTGTAAGTACGGACCGGAAGAGAGCCTTTGACTATCGACCCGTGGCCGCTGCAGTTACGAGTGCCGGTGTCCGCGAGATCTCGGACTTCATGCGCGCATATTCGTCGCGCGTGATCTCGCCACGGGCGTAGCGCTCGTCGAGAATGTCGAGCGCTCCTCCGCTCGGAGCCATCCCGTATCTCCTATGCAACCGGTATGTGTAGCCCCAGTTGCCGAAGCTCGAGAATATGACAACCATGAACAAGATCCAAAAGAACCACGTCCAACCAAAGCCACTGTTACCGTACATCTTGAACTCCTTTGTGCCAACTCGACGCTGTCGCATCGATTTCGAATGAAGCCATCATGGCGTGTGCTCGAATGCGTGTCTGTGCGTTGACGCACTTACCCCGCTTCGGTGTCCCGGCCGCGGCATGTCGTCAGGGTCCGTAGAGCTGGTGAAAAGACACCGTGTCCTTCTCCGGCAGGATCGAGACGCGCAAGGCGCCGGTATGCTGAAGCAGGCTCTCGTACCTTTTCGCCTCTTCCGGTCCATTCGCTTGCAAGGACAAGAGAGCCCCCTCGCTGCGAACCACGCCGGCATACGTGGCTGCGTCGCCTTGGCGGACAGGATGCGAGAACAGCCCGTCGAGAAGGGCTGACATGTTGCTGATGAAGCCGCCGCTGACGAGCTCGTCCACTTCGAGCTTCGCTGCGTTCTGGCTGGTCGGCGTTTTCTCGTGCAATCGGATGCAAGCTCGGGGAACGCCCTCCTGGGCGAGGTGCTCGAGCGCGGTCCGGGCCGCCGGCTGGTCGGCGAAGATCGAAACGATGGTGGTGGCTATGTGGGGAAGCATGCGACGGCTCCGGCTGGGCGAAGACACCGAAGAATGAACCGAATGTTTCGGCAACTCCGTGCTCCAGCGCACCCAGGCCGAAAGAAGTACGCACCGCGAATGCTGCGTGCGGTGACGCACAGACACCTCGCGGCAGCGTGTCATGCTTCATCTCAACCGACGCTCAGGAACATGGTCATGATCACTTCCAACAAGGGCAGCGTCGCTGGCGCTGTCATCCGCACCGACGAAATCGCGAAGGCGCTCAAGCGTACCGATTTCGGCCGGCTTGGGCCGTTGGGGCGCCCGATCGCATGAGCGCAGTTCGATTCGTGCATGTCGCGGCGGCCCTGTCTCTCGCGGTGGCCGGCTGCGCGACGACGACCGCCGGCATGGGTGGGGGCGACTTGCACGCGCAAGGTCGGCCGGAGGTTCCTGTGTTGTTCAGCTGGACGAGCCCGGATGGCGGCATCAACGGCAACATGGCGGCGACGCTTCCGGACGCGACCTTCACCGGCCCCTTCG
>JBDTIO010000067.1:0-4749 GCA_039936375.1 Caldimonas sp.
GCTCGGCCGTCCTTCAGGTCCTCGCAATGCTGGGCGATGACCTTGGTGTTGGGGTCGGCCTCGAAGAAGATGAGCAGGTCGTCTTCGTCGATGTCGCACTTGTTGCCCAGGCCGACGATCGCCGAGACGCCCATCTTCGCCGAGCGCGAGAAGCCGATGATGGCCATGCCGATGCCGCCCGACTGCGACGACAGTGCTGCGCTGCCCTTGACGTCGTAGGCGGTGCAGAACGTGGCGCAGAGATCGGCCGGCGTGTAGTAGAAGCCGTAGATGTTCGGCCCCATCAGGCGGATGTCGTACTTGCGGCCGATGCGCACGAGCTCGTCCTGCATCTCGACTTCGCCGGTCTCGGCGAAGCCCGACGGGATCAGCACGGCGCCGGCGATCTTCTTCTCGCCGCACTCGACCAGCGCGGCGGCCACCAGCTTGGCGGGAATGGCGAAGACGGCGGTGTCGATCTCGCCCGGCACGTCCTTGACGCTCTTGTAGGCCTTGTGGCCGAGGATCTCCTCGGCCTTCGGGTGGATCGGATAGATGTGGCCCTTGTAGCCGCCGTTGATGAGGTTCTTCATCACCGAGTTGCCGATCTTGCCGGCCTCCGACGAAGCGCCGATCACCGCCACCGAGCTCGGTCGCATGATCCGGTTCATCGCCTTCAGCACGTCTTTTTCCGCCGGGCGATAGCGCGGCGTCTTCGGCGCGAAGTCGACGACGATGCGCACGTCGGCGGCGATGGCGCCGCTCTTCGACGCGAACACCGGGTTCAGGTCGAGCTCGGAGATCTCCGGGAAGTCGCTGACAAGCTCGCTGACGCCGACGATCAGCTTCGCCAAGGCGTCGCGATCGACCGGGTCGCTGCCGCGCACGCCCTTCAGCATCTCGGCGGCCTGGATGCCGTCGAGCATCGACATCGCATCGGCGGTCGTCGCCGGGGCAAGGCGGAAGGTGATGTCCTTCAGCACCTCGACCAGCACGCCGCCGAGGCCGAAGGCGACGAGCTTGCCGAAGCTGTCGTCGGTGACGGCACCGATGATCACTTCCTGGCCGCCTTTCAGCATCTGCTGCACCTGCACGCCGAGGATCTGCGCGTCGGCCTTGTATTTTCTGGCGTTGGCGACGATCGTGTCGTAGGCCTTGCCGGCCTCGTCGGCGCTCTTGACGCCGACGATCACGCCGCCGGCTTCGGTCTTGTGCAGGATCTGCGGCGAGACGATCTTCATCACCACCGGAAAGCCCATCGCCGAGGCCATCTTCTGCGCCTCGGCGGAGCTTGCCGCCACGCCTTCCTGCGGCACCGAGATGCCGTAAGCGTCGCACACCAGCTTGCCTTCGGGGGCGGTCAGCGAATCGCGGCCGGCGGCCTTGACCGCGTCGAGGACCTGTCTGACCTTGGCCTTGTCTTTGCTCATGTTCGTGTTCTCCGGAAATTCAGATGACGCGTTCGGCGCGCATCGCTGCGATGGCGTCGTCCTTGTAGCCGAGCTGGCGCAGCACTTCATCGGTGTGCTCGCCCAGCAGCGGCGAGCGAACGACCTCGGTCTTGCTGTCCGACAGCTTGATCGGGTTGCCCACCGTGAGGTACTTGCCGCGCTTGGGGTGATTGACCTCGACGACGGTGCCGGTGGCGCGCAGCGATGGCTCCTCGGCAATCTCCTTCATCGACAGGATCGGACCGCACGGGATGTCGAACTCGTTGAGGATGTCCATCGCCTCGAACTTCGTCTTCGTCATCGTCCACTGCTCGATGCGATCGAAGATCGACTTCAGGTGCGGCAGGCGCGCCGGCGGCGTGGCGTATTGCGGATCGGTGATCCAGCCCTCTTCGCCGATCACCTTGCAGATCGACGCCCACACCGGTGCCTGGGTGATGAAGTAGATGTAGGCGTTGGGATCCTTCTCCCAGCCCTTGCACTTCAGGATCCAGCCCGGCTGGCCGCCGCCCGAGGCATTGCCGGCACGTGGCACCGCTTCGCCGAAGGCGGTGTCGGGGTACTGCGGGTACTCCTTCATCACGCCGGTGCGGTCGAGCCGCTGCTGGTCGCGCAGCTTGACGCGGCAGAGGTTGAGGACCGCGTCCTGCATCGCCGCCTGCACGCGCTGGCCGCGGCCGGTCGTGTTGCGCTGATACAGCGCGGCGACGATGCCGAGGGCCAGGTGCAACCCGGTGCCGCTGTCGCCGATCTGCGCGCCGGTGACGAGCGGCGGGCCGTCGTCGAAGCCGGTGGTCGAGGCCGAGCCACCGGCGCACTGGGCGACGTTCTCGTAGACCTTGCAGTCTTCGTACGGCCCGGGCCCGAAGCCCTTGATCGAAGCGACGATCATTCTCGGGTTGAGCTCCTGGATGTGCTCCCAGGTGAAGCCCATGCGGTCGAGCGCGCCGGGCGCGAAGTTCTCGACCAGGACGTCGCAGGTCTTGATCAGGCGGTCGACGACCTCCTTGCCTTTCGCATCCTTGGTGTTGACCGTGATCGAGCGCTTGTTGTGGTTCAGCATCGTGAAGTAGAGACTGTCGACGTCGGGAATGTCGCGCAGCTGGCCGCGCGTCGCATCGCCTTCGCCGGCGCGCTCCACCTTGATCACGTCGGCGCCGAACCAGGCCAGCAGCTGGGTGCAGGTCGGGCCCGATTGAACGTGCGTGAAATCGAGGATGCGAACCCCGTCGAGTGCCTTGCTCATGTTGCTACCTTCTTGAGAATCAGACGTTCGACGACTTCTTCATCGCCGCGCTTTGCGGATTGAGACTGGTGATGCGGCCGCTCTCGGTGCCGGCGGTCTCGTCGATCACCGCGTTGATGAGTGTCGGCCGGCCCGATGCCACCGCCTCGACCAGTGCCTTTTGCAGCTCGTCGCAGGTCGTCGCATGGACGCCGACGCCGCCGAAGGCCTCCATCAGCTTGTCGTAGCGGGCGTTCTTGACGAACATCGTCGGCGCCACGTCGCTCGTGCCCGACGTGTTCACGTCGGTGCCCCTGTAGACGCCGTTGTTGTTGAAGACGATCACGCACACCGGCAGGTTGTAGCGGCAGATCGTCTCGACCTCCATGCCACCGAAGCCGAAGGCGCTGTCGCCCTCGATCGCGATCACCGGCTTGCCGGTGACCACCGCAGCGGCGATGGCGAAGCCCATGCCGATGCCCATGATTCCCCAGGTGCCGACGTCGAGGCGCTTCCTCGGCTCGTACATGTCGACGATCGAACGCGCGAAATCGAGCGTGTTGGCGCCTTCGTTGACGACGATCGCGTCGGGCCGCGCCTTGACCTGGTCGCGGATCACGCTGAGCGCGCTGTGGAAGTTCATCGGCGACGGCCGCGCCGCCAACTGCGCCGCCATCTTCGACTGGTTCTTGTCCTTGCGCTCGGCGATGCCGCTGGTCCACTCGGCCGGCGGCTTGGCCCAGTTCGCGCCCAGCCCGGCCAACAATGCGGCGACGCACGAGCCGATGTCGCCGATCAGCGGCGCCGCGATGGCGACGTTGCTGTCGATCTCGGTCGGCGAGATGTCGATCTGGACGAACTGCTTGGCGCCCTTGTCGGCGCCCCAGGTCTTGCCCTTGCCGTGCGAGAGCAGCCAGTTGAGCCGCGCCCCGACCAGCATCACCACGTCGGCTTCGGCGAGCACGTGCGAGCGCGTCGCGGAAGCCGATTGCGCGTGCGTGTCGGGCAGCAGGCCCTTGGCCATCGACATCGGCAGATAGGGAATGCCGGTCTTCTCGATCAGGGCGCGGATGTCGGCATCGGCCTGCGCATAGGCGGCGCCCTTGCCGAGCAGGATCAGCGGCTTCTTCGCGCCCCTCAGCAGATCGAGCGCGCGCTTGACGGCCTCGGGCGCGGGGATCTGCTTCGGCGCCGGATCGACCACCTTGATGAGCGAAGCCTTGCCCTTGGCCGCATCCATCGTCTGTGCGAACAGCTTGGCCGGCAGGTCGAGGTACACACCGCCCGGTCGGCCCGACAGCGCAGCGCGGATCGCCCGCGCGACGCCGACGCCGATGTCTTCGGCATGCAGCACGCGGTAGGCCGCCTTGCAGAGGGGCTTGGCAATGGCGAGCTGATCCATTTCCTCGTAGTCGCCCTGCTGCAGGTCGACGATCTCGCGCTCGCTGGAGCCGCTGATCTGGATCATCGGGAAGCAGTTGGTCGTCGCGTTGGCGAGTGCCGTCAGGCCGTTGAGAAAGCCCGGCGCCGACACCGTCAGGCAGATGCCGGGTTTTTGCGTCAGGAAGCCGGCGGCGGCGGCGGCGTTGCCGGCCTGCTGCTCGTGGCGAAACGAGATCACCCGAACGCCCTCGGCCTGGAGCTTGCGCGTGAGGTCAGTGATGGGAATGCCGGGCAGGCCGAAGACGGTGTCGATGTCGTTCAGCTTCAGCGCATCGATGAGCAGGTGAAAGCCGTCGATCGTCTCGGCGACGTTCGCCGGCTGCGATGTGTCGTGAAGGGTCGAGGCGGTGCGGTTTTCGATGACAGAAGACATGGAAATTCCTTGGGTGTGCGGGGCACCGGGCTGAGCGCTCCGTTCTCCGGGCGACCCGGACGGTGCGGCCTGCGGCTCGGCAAACGGCAAACGGCAAACGGCAAACGGCAAACGGCAAACGGCAAACGGCAAGCCGAGACTATGATCAGACCAGCCGCTGTCGGGAATGACCGTGGTCAAGTTTCATGAATTTCTTCCCCGACACATGACGAGCATTGGAAATCACCCGGAACGAAACGTCATCAAGCTTCAGCTGAAGCAGAACACGGTCTTGCAGG
>JBDTIO010000068.1:0-4417 GCA_039936375.1 Caldimonas sp.
TTCGCGTCGCCAGCGGCCTCGATTCGATGGTGCTGGGCGAGCCGCAGATCCTCGGCCAGTTGAAGCAGGCGGTGCGCGAAGCCGAGGGCGCCGGCACCCTGGGCACGACCTTGCAGCAGATGTTCCAACGTTCTTTCGCCGTCGCCAAGGAAGTGCGCTCGTCGACCGAGATCGGCAGCCACTCGATCAGCATGGCCGCGGCGGCGGTGCGGCTCGCGTCACAGCTCTTCGAATCGCTGGCGCAGACCCGCGTTCTTTTCGTCGGCGCTGGTGAAATGATCGATCTCGCCGCAACCCATTTCGCGGCACGCGGGCCGCGATTGATGGCCATTGCCAACCGCAGCAGCGAGCGTGCTGCCGAGCTGGCGACCCGGTTCGGCGCATCGACGATGCCGCTTGCCGATCTGCCGTCGCGCCTGGCCGAGTTCGACATCGTCGTCTCGTGCACTGCGAGCTCGTTGCCGATCATCGGCCTCGGTGCCGTAGAACGGGCGCTGAAGGCGCGTCGGCACCGGCCGATGTTCATGGTCGACCTCGCCGTGCCGCGTGACATCGAGCTCGAAGTGGCACGTCTGTCCGACGTCTATCTCTACACCCTCGACGATCTGTCGTCGCTCGTGCAAACGGCCGGCGAAAAGCGCGAGGCGGCGGTGGCGCAGGCCGAGGCGATCATCGAAAGCGGCGTGCAGAGCTTCGTGCAATGGTTGGACAGACGCGCCTCGATCCCGCTGATTCAGGCGCTGCACGCGCAGGCCGACGACTGGCGCACGCTCGAAATCGCCCGGGCGATGAAGCTGCTGGCGGGTGGCGAAGACGTCGGCGTGGTACTGGAAGCACTCTCCAAGGGCTTGACGCAGAAGATGCTGCACGGCACCTTCGCCGAATTGCGCGCGGCGGACGGCGACGAACGCGCCCAGCTTGCCGACACCGTTTCCCGTCTCTTCCTGCGCGCCGGCACGCGTTCTCCAGGCAACAAGCGCTAGCGGTGATCGCGCGATGCCGCGCCGCGCTCGCGCGGCCGCGATCGCTAGAACACCTCGTGCCGATCCCTCTCTCATTCGCTCATGAAAACCTCCCTGCGTCATCAGCTCGAGCGCCTCGCGCATCGCTTGTCGGAGCTCGACGCGACGCTTGCCGATCCAGCTACGGCTGCCGACATGAAGCGCTATCGCGAATTGAGTCGCGAACATG
Organism: Caldimonas sp.; assembly: GCA_039936375.1. Classification (GTDB taxonomy): domain Bacteria; phylum Pseudomonadota; class Gammaproteobacteria; order Burkholderiales; family Burkholderiaceae_C; genus Schlegelella_A. The sequence continues at coordinate 1,192 of JBDTIO010000068.1, forward strand.
CCGAAGCTTCCGAGCTTGTCGATCTCTTTCGTCGCCTGGAAGCGCGCGAAGCCGATCTGAGCGCCGCCAAGGAGCTGCTCGCCGAATCGTCGGCGGACCCGGCGATGGCGGGGCTCGCCGGCGACGAGGCCGAGGCCGCCGAGGCCGACATGAAACGCCTGGAGGCTGCACTGCAGGCAGCGATGCTGCCGCGCGACGCCGACGACGGCCGCAATGTCTTTGTCGAGATTCGCGCCGGCACCGGTGGCGACGAGTCGGCGCTGTTCGCTGCTGACCTGGCGCGGATGTACCTGCGTTTCGCCGAGCGCCAGGGCTGGAAGAGCGAAGTGATGTCCGAAAGCGCGAGCGATCTCGGCGGCTACAAGGAGATCGTCTTTCGCGTCGACGGCGACTCGGTGTACGCGCAGCTGAAGTTCGAGTCCGGCGGGCATCGGGTGCAACGCGTGCCGATCACCGAGACGCAAGGGCGCATCCACACCAGCGCCTGCACGGTGGCGGTGCTGCCGGAGCCCGACGCCACCGAGGAGCTGACACTCGATCCGAACGAGCTGCGGATCGATACCTTCCGGGCCAGCGGCGCCGGTGGCCAGCACGTCAACAAGACGGACAGCGCGATCCGCATCACCCACTTGCCCACCGGCATCGTCGCCGAATGCCAGGACGACCGCTCGCAGCATCGCAACAAGGCCAAGGCGATGGCCGTGCTGACGGCGCGCCTGCGCGAGAAGGAACGCGCCGAGCGAGCGGCGAAAGAGGCGGCGACGCGCAAGAGCCTGGTCGGCAGCGGCGACCGCAGCGACCGCATCCGCACCTACAACTTCGCGCAAGGCCGCGTCACGGACCACCGGATCGGCCTGACGCTCTACAAGTTGCAAGCGATCCTCGATGGCGACCTGAGCGAGGTGATCGCCGCGCTGCAGGCAGCGCACGCGGCCGAGCAACTCGCCGCGCTCGAAGAAGGCAGCGCGTGAGCGACGGACGCGCCAGCGTCGCCGCCGCGCTGGCCGGCGCTCGCGTCCGCGGCGTGGCCCGGCTCGACGCGCAACTGATGCTCGCCCGCCTGATGACGACGACAAGAACGTGGCTGATCGCCCACGACGACGCGCCGCTGGGCGACGCTGTCGCCGCGCGTTGGGCCGATTGGCTCGAGCGCCGTTCCGGCGGCGAGCCGCTCGCCTACCTGCTCGGCGAAAAGGAGTTTCGTGGCCTGTTGCTCGAGGTAACGCCGGCGGTCCTGATTCCACGGCCGGAGACCGAGCTGCTGGTCGATTGGGCCGATGCCCTGCTCCGTCAGGGCACCGGCCGCGAAGCGGTCCTCGATCTTGGAACGGGCAGCGGCGCGATCGCGCTGGCGGTCAAGCATGAGCATCCGCGCAGCCGCGTCGTCGCCACCGATGCAAGCCGGGACGCATTGGCGGTCGCACGCAGCAACGCCCGACGCCTGTCGCTCGCCGTCGAGTTCGTCGAGGCCACCTGGTGGAAAGGGCTCGAAGGCCGGCGCTTCGACCTCGTCCTCGTCAATCCCCCCTACGTCGGCGAAGGCGATCCAGCGCTGGCAGACTTGCGCCACGAGCCGCGACTGGCGTTGACGCCCGGCGGCGACGGTCTCGGCGCGTTCCAGGCCATCGTCGCCCAGGCAGCCGACCACCTGCGCACGGACGGCTGGTTTGTTTTCGAGCACGGCTTCGATCAGGCAACGCCGGTGCGCCGCTTGCTGGATGACGCTGGCTTCGTCGACACGGAGACTCGCCACGACCTAGCCGGCCACCCCCGAGCCACCGGCGCACGTTGGCCATGACGCGTTCGTAACGGACCGTCACAACGATCACCGGTCGACGCATCCGGCCTCGCGGCGTTGTGCAAAAAGCCGCGCCGCCACGACAAACGCCGTGCCGTTCATCGCGTTCGCAACACGCTCCGAAACGGCTCCCCGTAGGATGACTTTCCAAGCGCGGGCAATTGTTCCGCGCTTCAACCGCCGAGCGGGATCGTGGAGGTTGTCATGCGTGCCGTCACCGGAATCATCATCTTAGCCGCCGCCTTGCTGCCGCCCCTGGGCGCCTGGGCCGACGGCAACGGACTGGCCACCGACACGGCCCGCGTTCCCTGGGCCAGCCTGCACGGCCGCATCGACTACACCGTCGCGCCGAGCTGGAGAGGCGACTTCTCCTTCGCCAACGGCAGCGGTCTGACGACCAGCGCCGTCAGCGTCATGGGCGATCTTTATTTCGGCGCATCGGCGAGCACCGACAAGCTCAAGGCCGGCGGGTTTCGCGCCACCGGCGGCATCGTCGTCGGCGCGCGCAACAACCTTTGGGGCACGCCCGGCGCGGCGCCGGCCAGCGGCCTGCTCAGCGTCAATCGGCGCCTGTTCGGTCAATCGCCGGCGGTGAGCCTCAGCGCCGCCGACGCAAGCGCCGACAGCGCCACGCTGCCGTACATCGGCATCGGCTACAGCAGCTTGGCGGCGCGCAGCGGCTGGAGCTTCAGCGCCGATCTGGGGCTCGTCTCGCTCAATCCGGGCAACGCGGTTCGCTTCGGTCGTGTTTTCGTCGGCGGCCAAAACTTCGACGACGTGGTGCACGACATGCATCTTTCGCCGGTGCTTCAGCTAGGGGTCTCGTATTCCTTCTGAAACGCGGGAAAGGCATTTGCAGCTACAGTTGCCGAATCACATTTCCACGGTTCGGCACCATGAGCGACGTTCAGCAACGCATCGGCGATTTGGTCAAGGGTCATCGTGTCGTGCTCTTCATGAAGGGCACGGCGCAATTCCCGATGTGCGGATTTTCAGGCCGCGCCATCCAAATCCTCAAGGGCTGCGGCGTGTCTGACCTGAAGACCGTCAATGTTCTCGAGGACGAAGAGATCCGCCAGGGCATCAAGATCTATTCCGACTGGCCGACGATTCCGCAGCTCTACGTCAACGGTGAATTCGTCGGCGGCTCGGACATCATGACCGAGATGTACCAGGCGGGCGAACTCCAGCAGACCGTCGGACTGGCGGCCTGAAGGCGTCGCGGTAGTCGGCGCGCAGCGCGCGCGGGCCGACCTTCTCATCGCCCCGGGTACTCCCAGCCGCGTTTCGCCCCGAGTACTGCATTGGGATATTCGGCACGGCCGCGACTGCCGTTGTAGCGACCCAGAGCCAGATAGAGGTCGCCCCCCTCAAGATCGAGATAGTGGCGCAGGATGACGCAGCCGAAACGCAGGTTCGTCTGCATGT
>JBDTIO010000069.1:0-9710 GCA_039936375.1 Caldimonas sp.
TATCCGACCCGGCCGGTGAAATGGGTCGTGCCGTACACGCCGGCAGGCACGACCGACGTGCTGGCGCGCATCGTCGCGCAGTGGCTCAGCGACAAGATGGGCCAGCAGTTCATCGTCGAGAACCGCCCTGGCGCCGGCAACAATCTCGGCACCGAGTACGTGATCAACGCCGCGCCCGACGGCTACACGATGCTGCTGGTGAACCCGGCCAACGGCATCAACGCGTCGCTGTACAAGAACCTCAAGTTCAACTTCATCCGCGACATTGCGCCGGTCGCCGGCCTCGTGCGCACGCCCAACGTGATGGAGGTGACGCCGTCGCTGCCGGTGAAGACGGTGGCCGAGTTCATCGCCTACTGCAAGGCCAATCCGGGCAAGGTGAACATGGCGTCGTCGGGCAGCGGCACCTCGGTGCATCTTTCCGGCGAGCTCTTCAAGTCGATGACCGGCTGCGACATGGTCCACGTGCCGTACAAGGGCGCCGGCCCGGCGCTGATCGACCTGATGGGCGGCCAGGTGCAGGTGATCTTCGACAACCTGCCGTCGTCGGTCGGCCACATCAAGGGCGGCAAGATCCGCGCGCTGGCGGTGACGTCGGCGCAGCGCGAGCCGTCGATGCCGCAACTGCCCACCGTGGCCGAGACGGTGCCCGGCTACGAGGCGACGGCCTGGTTCGGCATCGGCATGCCCAAAGGCACGCCGCGCGAAATCATCGACAAGGTCAATGCCGAAGTGAACCGCGCCCTCGCCGACCCGCAGATGCGCACCCGCCTGGCCGAGTTGGGCGGCCAGCCGATCGCCGGCACGCCGGAAGACTTCGGCAAGATCATCGCCACCGAGACCGCGAAGTGGGAGAAGGTCGTCACGTCGTCGGGCGCGAAGGTCGAGTGACGCAGCAGCCCCTGCTCGCCGAAGCCGCGCGCTTCGCGCAAGCGCACGAAGTTCCCTGGCCTCGCGACCCGGCCGCCGAGCCGGCGCCCGGGCAGAGCCGCTGGGGCGTGCATCACGACGATCCGCCGCCCTTCAACCGCTTGCGCGGCCCGGTGCATGCCCGCGGCCCGCAATCGGGCGTCGTCCGCCAACACGGTCAGGAGATTGCGGCGTGGGGCGAACCGGCTCGTGCCGATCTGACCTTCAGCGTCGCCAAGACCTACCTCGCGCTGCTGGCCGGCGTGGCTCAGGGCCAGGCCCTGCTGCCCGACGAAGAGGAGCCGGTGGCGACCCGACTGCCCGGCATCGGCTTCGAAGACAGCGCGCCGAACAGCCCGCACAACAGCACCGTCAGCTGGCGTCATCTGCTGACGCAGACGAGCGAATGGGAGGGCACGTCCTTCGGCCTGCCCGACACCGTAGACCGCTGGCGCAAGGTAGCCCAGGACCCACGCCCCGCCGGCGGCCCCAAGGGCGGTGCCCGACCCCTGCAGACGCCGGGGACCTACTGGGAATACAACGACGTGCGCATCAACCAGCTGGCGCTGGCGCTGCTGCATCTGTTCCGCAGGCCGCTGCCCGAAGTTTTTCTCGAGCACATCCTGCAGCCACTGGGCGGCGGCGAAGGCTACGCCTGGACCGGCTACGACGACGCCTGGGTCGAGCTACCGGGTGTCGGCCGCGTGCCATCGGTGCCGGGCGGATCGCACTGGGGCGGCGGAGTTTCGATCAGCGCCCGGGATCAGACCCGCGTCGGCCAGTTGCTGCTGGATGGCGGTGTGGCCAGCGGCCGTCAACTGGTGCCGCGGCAATGGATCGAACGGATGGGCGAGCCGTCGGCGATCGCGCCGTTCTATGGGCATCTGCTCTGGTTGAACCGAAGCGGGCAGGCCTTTCCGGGTGCCTCGACGCGAGCCGTTTTCATGATCGGCGCCGGTGGCCACTACGTCTGGGTCGAGCCGGCGCGCGACGCCGTCGTGGTGCTGCGCTGGCTCGATCCGGCGCACGCGGCGGCGACCATTGAACGTCTGGCCACGGCGCTCGCCGCAGGCTGAGGCCAGCGGCGTGATTTAGAGGGCGTCGCCAGGCCGATCTAGCTCGGCCGCTTGTCCTCGACTCTCGTGAAACCGTCGGCACTCCAACCTTCGCTGCCCACGCCGTGATGCGCGAAGAACAAGCCGTCGGGGTCGTATTGCTGCTTCACCCGTCGTAGCCTCGGATAGTTGGAACCCCAGAAAGTCTGCTGCCAGATCGGCTCGAAGAAATTGCTCTCCGAGACGTAGGAGCCGGCGTTCGGCGCCACCTTGCGCAACTCAGTCATGGCGTGGCCCAGGGCAAGCGATTGCCGCCGTGCGAGCGCAACGTCGGCTCGTGGCCGGCAACGCCGGGATAGGCCGGCTGCTCCTGAGCCTCGGAAATCACCAGCGCGAACGCATCGAGGACGGCGGGGTTCATGGCCGTGTCCCTGGCCGCCGCGATCACTTCGGCCGGTGCGCCTGCGAGGCCCTTGTTCAGATGCAAGGAGAAGCCCCGATGCCGGCTCGCCGCGAACAGCGCGTCGCCGAGCGCTTCTCTTCGCTCATCGTGCAGAAGAGACGCCGAAAGCCAGGCGGAGTCATAGGCGTGCAGGAACTGACCGGCGTCGCTCTGATCTCCGGGCCAGAAGACGTTGCCCGAAGGTGCGCCGCTGCGATCGTCTCTGCTGATGAAGCCGAGCAGCCGCTTGACGAGCGTCGGAGCCCAGAACGTGCGGGCTGACGTTGCCACTATCTTCAGCGGCGAGAACTCGATCTTGTAGTCGGCCGAAGCATCGACCGCATCCATGAACGGACGCCACACCGCTTGCACCTCGCTTCGGCTCAGACCCTGAAACACCATCTCGACCTTGAGGACGTTGTCTGGCCGCATGCGGATCTGCTCGCCCCAATGCGGACTGATCAAGTGGGCGCTGCAGAAGTCGAGGGTCATGCCGATCAGGCGACGAAACGCCGGCGCCGAGGCGGCCTTGATGGTCATGTTGACGGCGCCGAACTCCTCGGGCAGGTCGTGGACGCGCAAGGTCACCCGCGTCACGACGCCCAAGCTGCCACCACCGCCGCCCTTGAGGCCCCAGAACAATTCTGGTTCGGTGCAGGCATTGGCAATTCGAACCGCGCCGTCCGCCGTCACCACTTCCGCCTCGAGCAAGCTGCCCGAGGCGAGCCCGAAGGCTTTCGAAAAGCTGCCGAAGCCGCCGCTCTGAATCAAGCCGGCGACGCGACCGTCATGCATCCGCCGCCCTGCACATAGCCTCCGGCTTGCGTCGTCACCGCGTCATAGACGTGCGACCAGAGCGCGCCGGCGCCGACGCTGACGGCTCGAACCGGCGTCGCCTGCCCGGCACACCCGATGGCGACGAAGGCGTCATGAACGGCGATGTCGTTCATCCGGCGGGTCCAGATCAGGAGCGAGTCGGCCGCGTTCGAAGTGCCTTGATAACTGTGGCCGCCGCCCTTGATGACGAGGCGCAGCTTGTTTTCTCGTGCGAAGTTGACGGCGGCCACGACGTCGGCGGTGTGGCGGGCCGCCACTGCATAGACGCTCGGCTGCGACGTCCAGGCATCGACCCAACCGAACGACTGCGTCAAGGCCACGTCGTCGCCGAGGAAATAGGGATTCTTGGCCGCCTTGAACAGTTGGGCGCACTCGTTGGCCGAGGGTGTCTTCAGACACGCGGCAAAGGGAGAGCGCACACGGATGAGCGCGTCGCCGACCGCCTGGCCGAGCTGACTCCAACGAGCCTCGCTGGGCCAGCCGGGATCACCGGGGCGCACCCGAGAAAGGGCCGTCGCGGCCAGGGCGCGCGACGAGCCGAGCAATGAAAGCCAGGCGCTCCAGTCCAGGGGAAGCGCCGCAACGAACTGCAGGAGACGCCTGCGCCGACGAAGGGGATTCATTTGTTTCGCTAAGCTATCGCTGGCTAGTCTTGCGAAGAGCACTCGCGAACCCAGCTTAGCGGAAGCCGCAGACCGAAAGGATCGAAGTGACCCTCTACCAAAAGACCCCCGACGCCGTTGCCGCGCTGACACCGGAGCAATACCGTGTGACGCAGCAAAGTGCCACCGAACGTCCAGGCACCGGTGAATATCTCGACAACGACGAACCCGGCATCTACGTCGACATCGTCTCCGGCGAGCCGCTCTTCGCCTCGTCCGACAAATTCGAGTCCGGCTGCGGCTGGCCGAGCTTCACCAAGCCGATCGAGGCGGCCCATGTCAACGAGCTGCGCGACGGCTCGCTCGGCATGATGCGCACGGAAGTGCGCTCGACCCACGGCGACAGCCATCTCGGGCACGTCTTCGAGGACGGCCCTGCCGACCGCGGCGGCCTTCGCTATTGCATCAACTCGGCGTCGCTTCGCTTCATTCATCGCGACGACATGCAGGCGCAAGGCTACGGCGCCTATCTCGACCAGGTGGAGGAGGTTCGATGACTCAAGAACGGGCCGTATTGGCCGGCGGTTGTTTCTGGGGCATGCAGGACCTGATTCGCCGTTATGACGGCGTGATCTCGACCCGGGTCGGCTACTCGGGCGGCGACGTCGCGAACGCGACCTACCGTCATCACGGAAGCCATGCCGAAGCGATCGAGATCATCTTCGATCCCGCCCGCATCAGCTATCGCACCTTGCTCGAGTTCTTCTTCCAGATCCACGATCCGACGACGAAGAATCGCCAGGGCAACGACGTCGGGGTCAGCTATCGATCGGCCATCTTCTATACGAGCGACGAGCAAAAGCGCACCGCCGAAGAAACGATCGCCGACGTCGAGGTCTCGGGCCTGTGGCCCGGGCGCGTGGCCACCGAGCTGGCGCCGGCCGGCCCATTCTGGGAGGCAGAGCCCGAGCACCAGGACTATCTCGAGCGCATCCCGAATGGCTACACCTGCCACTTCGTGCGGCCAGGCTGGAAGCTTCCGGTACGGGCAACCGCCGGTGCGGCCGAAAAGCGCAGCGGCTGAGCGGCGGCGCGTCGCTCACGGTTCTTCGGCGCACTTCCGGATTCGTTCGGCGCGCTCCATCGGCGTGCCGTAGAGCGCGCTGTATTCGTTGGGTCGCTGGCGAAAGTGCGCGATCGCCGCGGCCAGGTAGCGCTTGCCGTTGCGAGCTTTCGCGAGCTCCTTGGCGGCCCAGCAGTCGGCCAGGGCTTCGTCGGAAGTGTGCAGCGCCACGTGTCCGAACTCGTGCACGAAGTAGAAATGCTCGGCCCCAGGAATCTTCTTGTGAATCTCATTCATGAGAACCGGGCAGAGGTAGACCGCGGGCGGATCGAACCTCGACACCGCGACGTCGCCTCCAGTCTCGTTGCAATCTCGTACGACGGGAACAGCGGCCAGGGGACCGCGTGGCACCCATTGCGCCCGCGCGCCGAGGGCCGGAAAGAGAAGCAGCAGCAAGATCAGCGGAAGAGGGCGGCGAATCACGGCGGAGTCTGGCGATGGTCGCTGCAGTGTGACTCGTCGCTACCTTGTCGCCGAACGAAGCTAGGTTGCCCGCAGTCGCTTGATGCGCCGCTGCGCCGCCGCGGTGATGAGGCTTCGCTCGAGCGCCGACGCTCGCTTGTAAAGGCGGTCGCCCTCTTGCAGGCATTGCGCCTGGCGCGTCTCGGCGGCGGCGGCCGGCAATGTCTGGAAGTCCCGCTCCGCGGCGTCGAGGAGCCGGCGCGCCTCGGACTCGCGAAGCCCGCTGAGGTACTGGTCGCCGATGATCGCGATGCCGCCGCGAACGACTTGCAGCAACTCCGGCTCGACCGGAGCGCCGGGCTTCAGCGCCAGCGTCATCGCCGACTCTCGCGCCTTCAAGGCGGCGACGCACGCAGCGGCATGCGAGGCCGCTTCCGGATTGGCGCAAGTCGCCGTGCTGGCCAGCATGGTGAGCGCGACGGCGAGGGAAGAGACGACCTTGTGCGTCATGACGAAGGCAGGAAAGCAGTGGGTTCAACGAGGCAAAGTCGCCGCGGGTTGACAGGAATGAGCGGGTAAGCTCGTCGCGTGGATCGTATCGATGCGGTGGTTGTCGGGGCCGGAGCGGTCGGCCTCGCCGTCGGCCGCGAGCTCGCCTTGCGCGGTCTCGAGACGATCGTGCTCGAGGCCGACGCGGGCATCGGCAACGGCACCAGCTCGCGCAACAGCGAAGTCATTCACGCTGGAATCTACGACACACCAGGGTCGCTGAAAGCGCAACTCTGCGTCGCCGGCCGCCGCGCCCTCTATCCGTACTGCGAAGCGCACAGTGTCGGTCATCGGCCCTGCGGCAAGCTGATGGTGGCGGCGACGCCGGGACAGGTCGAGACGCTGCGCACGATCGAGCGACGCGCCGCGGCCAACGGCGTCGAAGGGCTGCGCTGGCTGAGCGGCGCCCAGACGCGCGAGCTCGAGCCGGCCCTGCAAGGCGAGGCCGCGCTGCTTTCGTCGGCCACCGGCATCGTCGACAGCCACGGGTTGATGCTCGCCTACCTCGGCGATCTGGAGCGGGCCGGCGGCGCGCTGGCGCTGCGCTCGCCACTCGAGAGTGCCGTCGTGCGCAAGGAACAAGGCTTCGTGCTTCGGGTCGGCGGCGCCGAGCCGCTGAACATCGAAGCGCGCTTCCTGGTAAATGCTGCGGGCTTGCATGCCGCATCGGTGGCCCACCGCATCGACGGGCTCGACCCGGCGCATGTGCCGCGGCCCTGGTTCGCCAAAGGCAACTACTACGCGCTGGCCGGGCGCTCGCCGTTCACCCACCTCGTCTATCCGGTGCCAGAGCCGGGCGGTCTCGGCGTGCACCTCACGCTCGACCTCGCCGGCCAGGCGCGTTTCGGGCCCGACGTCGAGTGGCTCGATATCGATGCGCCCGAGGCCATCGACTACGCCGTGGACCCGGCGCGCAGCGAAGCGTTCTATGCCGCCATCCGTCGTTATTGGCCGGGCCTCAAAGACGGGACGCTGGCACCGGCCTACAGCGGCGTGCGACCGAAGCTGCAAGGCCCGGGCGCCGCGGTGCGCGACTTCATGTTGCAGGGTCCCGAAGCGCATGGCATCGACGGCTTGCTCAACCTCTTCGGAATCGAGTCGCCAGGGCTGACCGCCAGCCTGGCGATCGCCTCGGAAGTGGTGCGCCGGCTCGGCGTATGAAATCGTTCGGCGCATGGCGGTGACGCGAAGGGCGTCGATTCGGCGACGCCAGAGTCATCACCCCTGTGTAGGTAAACTCGGACAAGGAGGCGGTCGTTCGAGCGAACTCCGAACCGCGACTTGCGTGGACAGACCTCTCGACCTATCGGATGGAACTGCGTGGCGGAGCTTCAGTTTCTTGTTGCCGAATGGCCTGCCATCAGCCACCGGCTCGACGAGGCCCTGTCGCTTGCTCCGGCCGGGCGCGACCTCTGGCTGAACTCGCTCGACGAGTCTGCATCGGTGAAGGCCCACTTGCGCAGACTGCTCGCCGACGCCAGCAGCGTCGCGGCCGGCGACTTCCTCGGTGCCTTGCCCAAGTTGACACGGGAGTCGGCGGCCGACGACGACGATGGCGGCGACAGTGCCGATGGCGCTGTCGCCGGCGTCATCGTCGGACCGTACCGGCTCATCTCGCAACTCGGTCAGGGCGGAATGGGAACCGTCTGGCTCGCCGAGCGAACCGATGGCCAACCGCGGCGCAAGGTCGCGTTGAAGCTGCCGCACGTCGGCTGGGCGCCGGGCTTGGCCGTTCGGATGGCGCGCGAGCGCGACATCCTCGCTTCGCTCGAGCATCCGAACATTGCCCGGCTGTACGACGCCGGACTCGATCCGTTCGGCCGGCCTTATCTCGCGCTCGAGTACGTGAACGGCACGCCGATCGACATCTACTGCGCCGTGCATTCGCTGCCGTTGCGCGAGCGCCTCGCCCTGATCTTGCAAGTGGCGGGGGCGGTCGCCCATGCGCACACCCGGCTGGTGGTTCATCGCGATCTGAAACCGTCGAACATCCTTGTCGATGCAGAAGGTCACGCGCACCTGCTCGATTTCGGCATCGCCAGGCTGGTCGATCCCAGCCTCGACGGCGGTAACGAAGGCGCGCAGGCAACGCTGACGACAGCTCGCGCGCTGACGCCCAGCTACGCCTCGCCGGAACAGATCCGCGGCGAGCCGATCGGCACCGCCTCCGACATCTACTCGCTGGGCGTGGTGGCGTTCGAAGTGCTGGCCGGCGTGCGCCCTTATCGCCTCAAGTCGAGCCTGGGAGCGGTCGCCCTCGCCGAGGCCATCATCCAGATCGATGCGCCCTTGGCCAGCAAGGCGACGCCGGCGGAGGCGCTGCGCCGCCCGCTTCGCGGCGACGTCGACGCGATCCTCGCTCGCGCCCTCGCGAAGAAAGTCGATGACCGCTATTCGACTGTCGACGCACTCGTCGATGACCTCGAACGGCACCTGCGCGGGGAACCGGTTCGAGCTCGTCCCGCATCGCTCGGATACGTCAGCGAACGCTGGGTGCGCCGGCACAAGGGCGAGACCGTCATTGCCGTCGCCTTGGTGCTCGCGGCCGCCGGTGGCGCTTATGCGCAAGTGCTGGTTGCGCTGGCGCTCGGCGCGGGCACGCTGGCCGCGCTCTGGCAGCGCAACCAGGCGCTGCGCCAGGCAAATATCGCCCGCGGCGCGCTGGCCCGCGGCGAGCGGGTCAAGGACTTCATCGCCTCGATCTTCACCCAGGCCGTTCCGCGCGCCGGGCGTGGCGGGGCGGTCATGGCAGCCGATCTGCTGCGCGCCGCCGCGCACCGGGTCGAAACGGACTTGGCCGGCCAGCCGGCGATCGCGGCCGAGCTGAGCGCATTGATCGGCGCCAGCTTCAACGAACTCGGAGAAATGCGCGCCGGACTAGACTGGCTGCCGAAAGCCGTCGAGCTCTGCACGCGCGAGCTCGGCCCGACCCATCCACTGACGCTGCAGAGCCGCCGGCGCTGGATCGAGGCGGCGAACTCGGTCGGCGAGCTCACCGTTTCCGAGCCGCTTCTGCCAGCGCTGCTCCGCGACCTTCGTGCCGTACAGCCGCGCGAGGCGAGCCTGCTCGTCGAGGCGCTGCAGAGCCAGGCGTTCGTGGACGCAAAAAGGGGCCGAGAGGCAGCGGCGATTACCGCGCTCGACGAGGCGGTGGAGGTGGCGACCTCGCATCTGGGCGAAGGCAACGAGCGCGCCCTGAGCGCGCGTGGCGCCCTGTCGAACACGCTTATTCACTTCGGCCGTCCAGCCGCCGCCCTCGAGGCGATTTCGCCGGCCTTGGCGCCGGCTCTGGCCAAGCATGGCAGCCAGCGGCCGCATCCGACGCTGACGATGGTCGAACGCTGTCAGGGCGACGCCTTGGGTCAGAACCAGCGGCCGCGCGATGCGGTGGCGATGCTGGAACAGGTGCTGGTCGACCAGCGAGCCCTGGACACCGAGGAGACGCTGCGGGTTCGCATCTGCATGTCGCTCCTTGCCAAGGCCCTGCTTCTGGGCGGGCACGTGGAGGCCGCCGAATCGCTGTTCGAGGGAGCGACGGCGCTGCACGACAAGCTCACCGGCGGCGCCAACGACGAAGGCGTGACGCAACGGACCTGGCTGGCCTTGTGTTGCGCCTTGCGGGGCGACGGCGAAGCGGCGCTGACCCATCTGGAACGCGCCGCAGCGGTGGTCGGCATCAGCGACGAAACCGGCGTGCAGACGCGGGTTCGCGGATCCGTGCGGGCGCTGGCTCTGGCGACTGCAGGACACAACGAGCCGGCGCTCGCGACGATCGTCGCCATGCTCGACCT
>JBDTIO010000070.1:0-7249 GCA_039936375.1 Caldimonas sp.
GGCGACCACGTGACCTGGAACTCGGAAGCAGGACACGTCAGCGGCAAGATCATCAAGGTGCATACGAAAAATGCCGACTACAAGGGCTACACGCATCACGCGACCGCGGATGAGCCGCAGTACGAAATCAAGAGCGACAAGAGCGACCACATCGCGATGCACAAGGGTGCGGCGCTGAAGAAGACAAGCAATTGAGATCCGGCGCAGGCGCACGCAACCAAACCCGTTGAGAGGAATGCGAATGCGTACCCCTGCAAGTATCGGCAAACACCCGATCCATCCCATGCTGGTGGTGTTTCCGATCGGCCTGTGGATCTTTTCTCTGGCTTGCGACCTGATCGGCTTGGACGTCTCGACGCCGGACGTCTGGCACACCGTGGCGTTCTACAGCATGGTCGGTGGCCTGATCGGCGCGCTGGCCGCGGCGGTGCCTGGGCTGATCAATCTGATCTATTACAAGGGCGGTGCGCCGCCGGTCAAGAAGATTGCCCTGACGCACATGGCGAGATCGACATCATCCTGGTCAGCCACATGCACGGCGGCCACGTCGGCAACGTCCACAACAAGGCGCCGAACTCGGGCACCTGCGACAAACCGGACGTGTCGGTCTCGTCGGTGCCGAATACGCTTGCGGTGGAGATCGCGCTGGCCAAGAAGTCGAAGATCGTCACCGGCAGCGAGATGCCACCTTTCTTCGCGGCCAAGCTCAAGGCCAACGGCGGCGATCCGGCCAACTCGATCCTGGCACGCTTCGGCGGCAGCGTCGTCGTCGGCGGCGTCCGCATCGCCACAGTCACTGCGCTGCACGCCAACGGCGTCGATCCGGACTTCATCGGCGGCGAGCTCGGCAAGGCGATGAAGGAGGCCGGCATCGCCGGCGACGTGGGCCTGGCCACCGGGTACGTGCTGCGCTTCAGCAACGGCCTCGTGGCCTACCTCTCGGGCGACACCGGCATTCTGGCCGATCAGGAGTTCGTCGTTCGCGACTACTACCACGCCAAGCTTGCCGTGATGAACATGGGCGACGGCTTCAGCACCGGCCCGCTCGAGGCGGCCTACGTGATCGACGATCTCGTGAAGCCGGCGTCGGGGATTCCCTCGCATTCGAACGAAGCCAGCACGGTGGGCGGCAAGGTGCGACCCGGCAGCAGGCCGATGCCTTCATGAAGGCGGTGAAGACGCCCGTCTACCTGCCGCTTTCCGGCAAGACGATGGAATTCAACGCGGCGGGGAATTGCACGGCGGGCGGTTCGTCCTAGGCACAGGAGCGTAATGATCGTGTCCGGCCCGCCTTTCACGCCTGTTGCCGATCGCGCGCCGATCGATGCGTCGCGGCGAAGGTTGTGCCTGGCGAGCGCGGTGGCCGTGCCGCTCGCGGCGCTGGCCGGCTGCGCGACGGCGCCCGATTCCCGCGCTGCCGCCGCCCAACTTGCGCCCACCGGAACGATGCGGGCCGCCATCAACTTCGGCAATCCGATCCTTGCCGGCAAAGGCCTGGACGGCGCACCGCAGGGAGTCTCGGTCGACCTCGCGCGCGAGGCGGCGCGCCGCCTCGGCATCGCCGTCGAACTTGTGACCTTCAAGTCGGCCGGCAATGTCGTCGAGGCAGTGAAGGGCGGGCGGATCGACCTCGCGTTCGTGGCCATCGACCCCGTGCGGGGCGCCGACATGGAATACACGGCTCCTTACGTGATCATCGAAGGAGCCTATCTCGTGCGCGATGATTCGCCGTTGCGAAGCAATGCTGAAGTCGACCGCGCAGGCACGCGCGTGGTCGTCGGCCGCGGCAGCGCCTACGACTTGTACCTCACGCGCGAACTGAAGGCGGCGACGCTCGTGCGGGCTCCGACCTCGCCGGCTGTCACCGACATGTTCCTCGCGCAAGACCTCGAGGTTGCTGCCGGCGTGAAGCAGCAACTGCAGGCCGATGCCCCGCGAGTTGGCGGCGTGCGGCTGCTGCCCGGGCGCTTCATGGTGATCGAGCAGGCGATGGGCGTTCCCAAGGGGCGAACGGCGGCGCAGGCCTGGTTGAGCGCCTTCGTCGAAGACGTCAAGGCGTCAGGATTTGCCACCGCGGCGCTGCAACGCCATCACATCGAGGGGCAGCCGTTGCGCCGCCACGGCGCGTGGCCGGGTAGTCTCCGTGCACGGCCTCCGAGACGACCTGCGCCAACCATCCAGCACAAGTGAAGACCGACCCTTCGGAGAACCCATGATTCTGTCACGCCGCCCGTTCCTCGCCGCCGCCGCCGCCGCAATCACAGCTCTCACGCTGCTGGGCTGCGCGAGCGAACACGCGCGACCGATGGCCGCGCGAGCGGTGCTGGCGCCGAGCGGCGCGTTGCGCGTCGGGCTCTATCGCTGCAGTCCATCGTCGATCCTCATCGGCCCGACGCCGGGCGCAGAACGCGGCGTCGGCTACGACCTCGGCAAGGCGCTTGCGGCGCGTCTCGATGTGCCGTTCGAGCCGGTCGCTTTCGCGAAGAACGCCGACGTGCTCGCCGGTATCGAGGCCGGCACGCTCGACGTGACCTTCACGAACGAGTCGCCGGCGCGAGCGAAAGTCATGGCTTTCGCGCCGACCTTCATGGCGGTCGAGAAGAGCTTTCTCGTCGGCCCGGGATCGCCGCTCGAGTCGCTCGACGTCATGCATCGGCCGGGTTTGCGCATCGGTGTCAGCGAAGGCAGCTCGACGCAGGGCGAGCTCGCGCCCGACTATCCGGGCGCGGTGCTGGTGCCGACGCCGACCTTGAAGGCTGCGGCCGAGATGCTGCGCAGCGGCCGGCTCGATGCGTTCGCGACCAACAAGGCGATCCTTTTCGAGATGGCCGATTCACTGCCGGGCTCGCGCGTGCTCGCCGGGCATTGGGGCATGGAGCATTTCGGCGCGGCGATTCCCAAGTCGCATGCGCAGCAACTCGGCGCGGTCAGCGCGTTCGTCGATGCGGCGATCGCCGACAGCACCGTCGCGCGGGCGATTTCTCGTGCCGGGTTGCGTGGCACGGTCGCGCCCTAGAAGCGGCCAAGCCTCGGTCGACGCGAGCCAAGCTGTTTTCCCTTCGCCACACCTGTCGCCACGACGCAGCGCAGTCAAGGAGACCCCGATGAGATTCATTCCTGCAGCAGCCTTTCGCACGCTGGCCTTCGCCGCAGCGTTGTTCGTGCCTGCACTGATGCCCGTCCTCGCTGACGCGCAGAGCTACCCGAGCCGGCCGATCCACCTCGTCGTGCCGTTCTCGGCCGGCGGTGCGGTCGACACGGTTGGCCGCACCCTCGGTGAAAAGCTCGCGACGGAGCTCGGCCAGACCGTGATCATCGAAAACAAGCCCGGCGCGAGCGCAAACATCGGTGCCGACTTCGTCGCCAAGGCCGCACCCGACGGCTACACGCTGCTGCTCGGCGCGAACGGCCTTGCGACCAACATGTCGCTCTTTCACACGTTGCCGTTCAACACGCTGAAGGACTTCGCGCCGATCTCGCTCGTCGGCAACGCGCCGCTGGTGCTCGTGGTCCCCGCCGATTCGCCGATCAAGTCGTTGCACGACCTGCTCGCGAAAGGCCGCGCCGACAAGACCGCGCTCAGCTACGGCTCGGCCGGCAACGGCAGCTCGGGTCACCTGGCCAGCGCGCTGCTCGAATCGGTTGGCAAGTTCCAGGCGCTGCATGTGCCGTACAAGGGTGGCGCGCCGGCGCTGGTCGACCTGATGGCCGGCCGCATCTCGTTCATGCTGCTGAACCCGCTCGAGGTCGCGCCGCACCTGAAGTCGGGCCGGCTGCGCGCGCTCGCGGTCAGCAGCACGCAGCGACTGCCGATCCTGCCGGACGTGCCGACGATGGCCGAAGCTGGCTTGCCGGGCTTCGAGGCCGGCGTCTGGTGGGCCCTGGTCGCGCCGGCCGGGACGCCGCACGAAGTGATCGAGAAGCTCAGCGCGGCGACGCAGAAGGCGCTTGCCGATCCAGCCGTGCGCCAGCGCCTGACGGCTCTCGGTGCGATCGTCACCCCGAGCACGCCGGAGCAGCTCGCCGCATTCCTGCAGGCCGAGGTGACGAAGTGGGCGCGGGTGATCAAGGCCGCCGACATCACGGTCGAATGATCGGCGCCATGGTTGTCGTTCCGGATGGGTGACGAATGCCACGGTCGCGACATGACCGTGCCGCTGGCGCTCGAAGCATGGCGCAAGCGCCGGATCATGGTGCTCGGCGCCCGGCAAGCGAGCCTCCCTCAGCCGGCTGCGCCTCGGCAACGACGAGTTGCGCGCGCGCCGAGAGGCATGGCTTTGCATCCCGCGCAAGCACGGGACTGACCTGACGATCTTCTGGCCGCGGGCGAGCTTCGCGGCCGCGGTCGAACCCGACGCGACTTTTCGGCAACGCGCCCCCGACGTTCAGACAAGCGAAGACTTGGTCGCAACTGTACCGAGAGGGTTACGCGAGGCGAGCCGGGCCCAGACCAGATGGTCGACAGAAAGCTTTCCAGGGCCACGGCAGAGCAGCACGAGCAGCATCGCTGCCCACTGGATATGCGTTGGCCAGGCGAGCGGGTAGACGAAGACTTCGATGACAGTGGTCATGCCGAGCAGCACGAAGGCCGTCGGTCGGGTCAGCAGGCCAATGACCAGGAGCACGGGAGCGCCGAGCTCGATGCCCAATGCAAGATGGGCAGCGAACTCGGGGGGAAGCAGAGGAACGCGATATTCGTCCCTGAAGAGTTGCAGCGCTGCGTCCCAGTTGGCCAGCTTGGTCATCCCCGAAAGCCAGAAGACCGCGCCAACCCCCACGCGCAACGGCAAGGCGAGGAGCGTGTAGGGAACCGACTGCAGGAAAGCACGGATGCGAATCAGAAGATCTTTCATGAGACAGCCTTCTCGGTGGCGAGGGAATACGAGATGAATCGACCCGCCAGTAAATGCGTGGCCAGCAAGGTTGGTGCGTCCGCTTCCGCATGGCGCTCCAGCGCGAGGCCCAGTGGGACACCATCGAACAAGGTCGAAGACAGGCTCCACGCGGCGACGTGGAGGCGGCTGACGTCGACGTGCTCGCTGAGCCGCTCCACCAGCAAATACACCGGCCCGCTCGAAAGGTTCAAGTCGCTCATTGCATGACCGTCCTGCTCGAGGACCGCTTTCCAGATCGCATCGACCGGAAACGCCGATCTGAGCATGGAGATCGATGGATGGGCGGTGAAGCAGATGCGTGCCTGATCGGCTTGCCCGATGTCGGCGAGCTCCGTGACCTCAAGAGGCCGCGCCTGCTGCGCATGCAAAGCTCGATTGACAGCCCATTCGAGGCACGCCACATCCGGCAGATAGGCGAGTGTCGCCGCTGCCTCGAATCGTTCGAGAAAGCTCGCGAACTCCTCGCCATAAGCGTTCAGGTCGGCGCTCTTGGGAGGATGCTCCAGCGTGAAGATATGCGCCGCGCCTTCGAAGAAGTCTGCGCCGACCAGCCGGTGCACGGCCGGGAACGTGAGCTTTAGCGCGCGTGCGACCGTCGACAGGAACGTGTTGCGGTAGACGCCGAGGCGTTCGCCTGGAGCCAGTCCGGCTCCGACAATGCAGGTCGACGCCGCGACCTCGACGCCTGCAACCATGCTGCGGCCGATCGACTGCTGAAGCTCACGCAGGGAAGGCATCACGCGTGCGCGCCATGTATCGGGAGGCCTGCTCCGCCTCGCCGATCAAGACATCGAGCGTGGGAACATTCGAGTCCCATTCGACGAGCGTCGGCACGTCGCCGAAACGATTCAGCGCCTCTTCGTAGAGCGCCCAGACGTCGGGCGCGACGCGAGATCCGTGATCGTCGATCAACAGGACCGCGCCTTGCTGCAACTCGCGAACGGCATGCCCTGCGAGATGAATCTCGGCCACGGCCGCCACGGGCAGGTTGGCGAGATAGTCGGACGCATCCCAGCCATGGTTCGATGCGCTGACGAAGATGTTGTTGACGTCGCACAAGATGCCGCAGCCCGTGCGCGTTGCGACCGCGGTGATGAAGTCCCACTCGGCAATCGTCGAATGCTCGAAGCGAAGATACGTGGAGGGGTTCTCGATCAGGATCCGTCGCCGCAAGAAATCCTGTGTCAGTTCGACATGGCGGCACACCAAGTCGAGCGCCTCTTCCGTCATCGGCAGCGGCATGAGATCGGCGAGGTAGGAACCGCTGACCGAGCTCCATGACACATGTTCTGAAACGAGGCCCGGTTCGATCCGGCGTACGACGTCGCGAATCCGGCTCAGATGCACCATGTCGATGCCGTCGACATTGCCAAGCCCCAGTCCGACACCGTGCAGCGATATCGGGTAGTCGCGACGAATCAGGTCGAGCGTGCGCGCGGACGGGCCGCCACCGAGATAGTTTTCGGTATGCACTTCCAGCCAAGGAACAGCGGGCCGCGCAGCCAGCACCTCCTGATGGTGCTGGAAACGCAGCCCGATCCCCGCACCGGCGGGGATGGTTCCGCCAACCATCGCGGCGATCTCAGGACTTCAGGGAACCGCCCTGGATCTTCCCGCAGTCGCCAGCGGGCAGCAGGACAAAGGACTTCGGATCGCGCGCCTGCGAGGCCTGGCCGGCGCACGAGTGAGCGCCTTCGGCGCAATCGTTCTTGCTGACGGCGTTGATGCCGTAGCACTTCTCGAGCTTGGCGCTCTGCATCTTCATCAGGTTGTCCTTGACAACCTGCGGAGCCTTGCTCATATCCGTCTGCGCCTGGGCGGGCAGTGCCGAAGCGGCCAACACGAGCCCAAGCGCGGTGGATAGGGCGGATCCTGCGAACATCTGACGACTCATGGTGTCACCTCTGGTTAAGGGCCTCGACCTTCGAAACCTTACCGACAGTTCGCTGTGCCGATCGATAGGTTACGTGCTTCGAAAAAAATAAAGCCCGTGCCTCGCCGAGGGATGCGCGGTATGGTTTGCGGCATGCTTGAAAGTCGACCGCGGACGCCGGATCTGAGGATCGTCGGTGCCGCCGATGCCGACGTAACGGAGCCTGAGCGTTCGTCCCCGGAACCCATCGTCAAGGATGTGGATTGGGCGATCTTGATGGCGCGCGCGCAAGGAGGAGACGCATCGTCATACCGGCGCCTTCTCGACGAGATCAGCCCCTACCTGCGGTCGCTCGCGGCCGTGTCGCATCGCGATCCGCTCGACATCGAAGACACGGTGCAGGACGCGCTTCTTTCAATTCACTCCGTCCGCCATACCTACGACCCTGCAAGGCCATTCGGCCCCTGGCTCGTGACGATCG
>JBDTIO010000071.1:0-5361 GCA_039936375.1 Caldimonas sp.
GAACCACAGGGGAACTTTCCGAAGTCGTGGCTGGTGCGGTGCGCACCCGCGAAGCGGGCCAGAACCCTGCAACGCGCACGTTTCAGGCACTTCGGATTTTCGTCAATGCCGAGCTTGAGGAGCTCGAGCAAGCCCTGATCGCCGCGCTCGAGCTGCTCGCGCCCGGCGGCCGGCTCGTCGTCGTCAGCTTTCATTCGCTCGAAGACCGCATCGTCAAGACCTTCATCGCCAGGGAAAGCCGCACCGAGTTCGATCGGCGTGCGCCGTTCGCCGCGCCCAAGCCGCACCGGCTGGCGGCGGTCTCTCGCGTCAAGCCGGGGGACGAGGAAGCGCGCGCGAATCCGCGGGCGCGCTCGGCCGTGATGCGGGTCGCCGAGCGCACCGACGAGCCCTTCGACGCGAGGGTCGCGTCGTGACGCGCCTCAACCTGCTGCTGCTTGTGGCGTTGCTCCTGAGCAGCGTCTACCTGGTTCGAGTCTCGTACGAATCGCGGCGGCTGTTCGCGGCGCTCGATCACGCGCAGAGCGAAGAACGCGCGCTCGACACCGACAGCGAGCGCCTGAAGACGGACCTGCGCTCGCAGGCAACCCCGCTGCGGGTAGAGCGCACGGCGCGCGACCGTCTCGCCATGCGCACGGCGACGCCGGCGGTGACGCAATACGTCGAGCTGCCGCGTGTGGCCGCGCCGGCGTCCGAAGCGTCGCCGCGATGAATCGCAACTCGACTGCCAAGACACGCGCCGCCGCGAGCGTGAAGAGCGTCAACTATTCGACGAGCCCGTTGCTTGCGACGCCGACGCCGCCGTGGCGCTCGAAGCTGCTGGTCGCCTTGGTCGGGCTCGGCTTTGCGGTGTTGCTCGGACGTGCCGTGTTCGTGCAGATCATCGACGCGCCCTTCTTCCTGAAGCAGGGCGAGATCCGCTACGGCCACACCATCGACATGGCGGCGAGCCGCGGCCGCATCCTCGATCGCAATGGCCTGATTCTCGCGGCGAGCGTTCCGGCGCCGTCGATCTGGGCGATTCCGAAGGATCTCGACGGCGATGCGCGCAGCCGCGCCCAACTGGCGCACGCGCTGGGCATGACGAGCGTCGAGCTCGAGGGCCGGCTCGCCGACAACCCGAACTTCGTCTGGCTGCGTCGCCAGGTCGACGACGGCGTCGCCAAGACGGTGCGCGATCTCGCCGTCAAGGGCATCCACGAAGTCCGCGAATACAAGCGCAAGTACCCGGAAGGCGAAGCGGCGGCGCACGTCGTCGGCTTCACCAATGTCGAGGAGCGCGGCCAGGAAGGCATCGAGCTGGCGTTCCAGAACGACCTCGCCGGCCGCGACGGCACCCGCCATGTCATCAAGGACCGGCTCGGCCGCGTCGTCGAGGACGTCGGCGAAAGCGTGGCTCCGGTCGACGGCCGCGACATCGGCCTCACCGTCGACTCGAAAGTTCAGTTCTTCGCGTACCAGAAGATCCGCGACGCCGTCGCCGCGAACAAGGCCAAGGCCGGCAGCGTCGTCGTGCTCGACGCGCAGACCGGCGAGGTGTTGGCGCTCGCCAATTTCCCGAGTTACTCGCCGGCGGATCGACGCAACCTGAGCGGTGCGCAGCTGCGCAACCGCGCCTTGACCGACACCTTCGAGCCGGGCTCGACGATGAAGCCCTTCATCATCGGCTGGGCGCTCGAGACCGGCCGCGTCACGCCCTCGACCGTGATCGCCACGTCCCCCGGCAAGATGTCGATGAGCGGCTTCACGATCAGCGATTCGCATGCGCACGGCAACCTGACCGTCAGCGAGGTGATCCAGAAGTCGAGCAACGTCGGCGCGGCGCGCATCGCTCTCACGTTCACGCCGCGCGAGATGTGGGAGCTCTACAGCTCGGTCGGCTTCGGCCAGAAGCCGCAGATCGGCTTTCCGGGCGTCGTCACCGGGCGGCTGCGTCCCTACAAGAGCTGGCGGCCGATCGAGCAGGCGACGATGGCCTACGGCTACGGCTTGTCGGCCTCGCTGCTGCAGATTGCCCACGCCTACACCGTGTTCGCGCATGACGGCGAGCTGATCCCGATGAGCTTGACGCGCTCGCTCGGTGCGCCGCCGTCGCCGCCGATCTCGGGCGTTCGCATCTTCTCGCCGAAGACGGTGGCGGAGGTGCGTGACATGCTGCACCTCGTCACGCTGCCCGGCGGCACGGCGCCGAAGGCTCAGGTGATGGGCTACTCGGTCGGCGGCAAGAGTGGTACCGCCTACAAGCAGGAAGGCAAGGGCTACGCCGAAAAGAAGTACCGCGCCTGGTTCGTCGGCATCGCGCCGATCGCCCACCCGCGCATCATCGTCGCGGTGATGGTCGACGAGCCGAACGCTGGCAAGTGGTACGGCGGCGACGTCGCCGCGCCGGTGTTCAGCGACGTCGTGCAGCAAACCTTGCGCATGATGGGCGAGCCGCCCGACCTCGACGTCAAGCCGCAGATCGTTTCGCACGACGTGCCGGCCGAGGACGAGAGCTTCTGATGGCCGGATCCGGCATGGCCCTGCTCGAATCGCGCGACGCAGCGCACGCCTGGCTGCTGCTGCGCGGGGCGCGGCGCCTCGTCGGCGACAGCCGCTCGGTCACCGTCGGCGATGCCTTCGTCGCCTGGCCGGGCTACGCCACCGACGCCCGTCGCCACGTCGTCGACGCGCTGGCCGCCGGCGCGGTCGCGAGCCTGGTCGAGGCCGATGGCGTCGCGGCCTTCGGCTTCGACGCCGAGCTGCGCGTCGCCGCGCTGCGCGGCCTGAAGATCGCCGCCGGCGAGATCGCCAGCCAATTTCACGGCACGCCGAGCGAGCGGCTCGACGTCGTCGCCGTCACCGGCACCAACGGCAAGACCTCGACGGCGTGGTGGATCGCGCAAGCGCTCGCCGCCGTTGGCCGACGCGCCGCGGTCATCGGCACCCTCGGCATCGGCGAGCCGGCGCCAGCCGACAACGACCCGTCGACGACGAAGCGATCGGCCGCCGGCCTGACGCCGACCGGCCTGACGACGCCCGATCCGATCACGCTGCAGGCCGCGCTCGCCGACTTCGTCGATCGCGGCATCGTCGCCTGCGCGATCGAGGCATCGTCGATCGGCATCGTCGAGCATCGCCTTGCCGGGACCCGCGTCGCCATTGCCGTGTTCACCAATTTCACGCAGGACCACCTCGACTATCACGGCGACATGCAGGCTTACTGGCAAGCCAAGGCGCAGCTCTTCGCCTGGCCGAGCCTGAAGGCGACCGTCGTCAACGTCGACGATCTGCGCGGCGTCGAGCTCGCCGCGTCGCTGGCCGAAAGAGGCATCGACACCTGGACGATCTCGACCCGCGGGCCGGCCAGGCTGCGGGCGGAAAACATCCGCTACGTTGACGACGGTCTCGCGTTCGATCTTTGCGAAGGCGAAGCCAGGGCCGCAGTCGAAACGCCGGTGATCGGCGACTTCAACGTCTCCAACCTGCTCGCCGTGATCGGCGTCGTGCGCGCGCTTGGGATCGATCTCGCCACCGCCGCCGCATCCTTTGCGGCGCTGACGCCGGTGCCGGGCCGCATGCAGCGCGTCGTCGGTGAAGGCGCGCACGACGGCCCGCAGGTCGTCGTCGACTATGCGCACACGCCCGATGCGCTCGAGAAAGCGCTCGCTGCCCTGCGGCCGCTCGCCGCCGAGCGCGGCGGCCGGCTCTGGTGCCTGTTCGGTTGCGGCGGCAATCGCGATGCCGCCAAGCGGCCGTTGATGGGTGCGATCGCGGTGCGCTTGGCCGACCGCGTCGTCGTCACCAGCGACAACCCGCGCCTCGAGTCACCCGATTTCATCATCTCGCAGATCCTCGTCGGCGCCGTCGGCCACGACGAGGTCGACGTGATCGAGGACCGCACCGATGCTATCCGCCATGCCGTCGCCACCGCCGCGCCGGCCGACGTCGTGCTGCTCGCCGGCAAGGGCCACGAAACCTACCAGGATGTCGGCGGCGCGAAGTTTCCTTTTTCCGACGAGGCGCACGCGAGCGAAGCTCTGCGCGGCCGCGTTGCATCGGCGCACGCGCAGGCGGCCGCGCCGATGTTCACTCTCGGCGAAGCCGCGAGCTGGCTCGACGGCGCGCACGTCGTCGGTGACGCCGCGACCGCGATCTCCCGGGTGCACAGCGATACGCGAACCCTTCGCGCCGGCGACCTGTTCGTCGCCCTGCGCGGCGAGCGCTTCGACGCGCACGCCTTTCTCGGCGACGCGAAAGCGCGCGGCGCGGCGGCGGTGCTCGGCGAGCGCGACCTCGCGGCAGCGGGGATGGCGGCCATCGAGGTCGCCGACTCGCGCGCCGCGCTCGGCCAGATGGCGGCATCGTGGCGGCGTCGATTCGATCTGCCCCTGGTCGCGGTCACCGGCAGCAACGGCAAGACGACGGTGACGCAGATGATCGCCTCGATCTTTCGTGCCTGGCAGGGCGACGCTGCGTTCGCGACCGAGGGCAACTTCAACAACGAGGTCGGGGTGCCGCTGACCTTGCTTCGCTTGCGCGCCTCGCATCGCGCCGGCGTCGTCGAACTCGGCATGAATCACCCGGGCGAGATCGCGACCCTCGCGGCAATGGCGCGGCCGACCGTCGCGCTGGTCAACAACGCGCAGCGCGAGCACCTCGAATTCATGGCAAGCGTGGGAGCGGTCGCAAGAGAGAACGGCACCGCGATCGAAGCTCTCGGCGCCGACGGCGTTGCCGTCTTCCCTGCCGACGATGCGCATGCGTCGACCTGGCGCTCGCTTGCCGGTACGCGCCGCACGCTGACCTTCGCCGAAGGCGGCGACGCCGATCTGACCGGCAGCGCAAGCGCGATCGGCGAAGGCTGGCACGTCACCGCAAATACGCCGCGCGGCCCGATCGAATTCGACCTGTACGTCGCCGGTCGCCACAACGTTCGCAATGCGCTGGCGGCCACCGCATCGGCGCTCGCTGCCGGCTGCCCGCCCGGCGCGATCGGCCGCGGCCTCGCCGCGTTCAGGCCGGTACGCGGCCGCTCGCAGAGCCGACGCTTCCAGTGGCATGGCAGCGAGCGCGTGCTCGTCGACGACAGCTACAACGCCAACCCCGATTCCGTTCGCGCCGCCATCGACGTGCTGGCGACCTTGCCGGCGCCGCGTTGGCTGGTTCTCGGCGACATGGGCGAAGTGGGCAACCAGGGGTCGGCGTTCCATCGCGAGGTCGGCGCCTACGCCGCGTTGCTCGGTATCGATGCGCTGTGGGCCGTCGGCCCCGAAAGCGCGAACACCGCAGCGCCGCTCGCCGGCGCGCGAGCCTTCGCCGGCGTCGAGGAGCTGGTCGCGGCGCTCGGCGAGGCGCCGCCGTTCGCTACGGTGCTCGTCA
>JBDTIO010000072.1:0-4736 GCA_039936375.1 Caldimonas sp.
GTGAAAGTGAACCACAGGCTGACGTACAGCACGGTCGTGAAGAAGAGCACCGCTGGCGTTGCAATGTAGGTCGCCGTCAGCGGGCCGATCAGGTTGACGACGACGCCAAGCAGCATCACGAAGCAAGCGCCGAGCAGCGCCCAGACGAGGCCGTAGATGGCGAAGGCGCCCTTGTTGCGCCAGATCGCGACGGTGCTGAAAAAGAGCGCCTTGGCCCAACTCTGGCCGCCCCAATAGACGAGGGCGGGCGCATGCCAGAACGGGATCGACAACAGCGCGCCCAGCCCGAGCCGGAGCAGGAAGCCGGCCTGCAGGCGAGGGTCCGCAAGCTGGGTCGCGGTTGCCTCGGGGGAAGCCTGCGGATTGGCGGCCGCGTTCATGAAAGCCGTCATCGCGTCGCCTTCGACCGCGGCGATCAGGCCGACCGCGAGCAGTGCGGCGACGAGGTAGGCCAGGCCGAGCTTGAGCATGCGGATGACGCGCGGACGATCGGTCGAGGCGAGCTCGATGAAGGCGCCGGGAACCGGCCGCTGGCCGGCGGCGCCGAGACGCGCGGCGATCATGAACAGCAGGGAGCCGACGGGCGCGACGATGAGCAGGATGGGCTCGCCCACGAAAGGCACGCGCAACAGAAGGAAGAAGACGAGCGCGCAGGCCGCGAACAGCGAGGCGAAGCCGAGCGGCTGGCGAAAGAAGATCTGGAACGCGCGCCGCACCCAGACGAGCCCTTCGCGCGGCGAAGCGAGGATGAGCCTCATGAGAGGAGGCGGTGCCGCGCCGGGTGCCACGGCGCTTCGCGGCGCTGCACCAGCACGCGTTCGAAATGATCGGGGTCGTGCGCCTTCAGCACCACGGCGTCGCGTGGCAGGTGAACGTCCCACGAGCGCGACAGCCAGAAACGGAAGGCGGCGGCGCGCATCAGCGCAGGCAGCAGGCGCAGCTCGGTGCTGTCGAGGGCACGCACGCTCTCGTAGGCCTGCACCAGCGCTTCGGCGCGGTCTTCGGCGAGACGGCCCGATTCGAGATCGATGCACCAGTCGTTGAGGGCGACGCCGATGTCGAACAGCAGGCAATCGACGCCGGCGAAATAGAAGTCGAAGACGCCGGTGAGGGCATGGCCGTCGAACATCACGTTGTCGCGGAACAGGTCGCCGTGGATGGCGCCGCGCGGCAGCGACGCGTAGGCCGAAGAGGCCGCGAGATGCTGCTGGAAAGCGAGCTCGTCCTGCATCAGCGCGGCGCGGTCGGCGTCGAGATGCGGCACGACGACAGGCACGGTCTCGTTCCACCAGGCCAGGCCGCGCAGGTTCGGTTGATGTCGGGTGTAGTCGCTCGCTGCCTGGTGCAGCCCGGCCAGCATCGTGCCGACGCTGGCGCAGTCCGCGGCGTCGGGGGCCAGGTGATGCTCTCCGGGCAGGCGGTCGACCAGCGCGGCGGGCTTGCCGCGAACAGAAAGCAGCAGGGAGCCACTCCGGTCGGCGTGCGGCCCGGGCACCGGCAGGCCGCGATCGGCGAGGTGTCTCATCAGCTCGAGATAGAACGGCAACTCGTCGGCGCGAAGACGCTCGAACAGCGTCAGGACGAAGCGACCCTGATCGGTGTCGGCGAAGTAGTTGGTGTTCTCGATGCCGCCGGCGCAAGGCTCGAGCGCCCGCAATTCACCGATCGCGAGACCTTCGATCAGGCGAGCCGCCTCGTCGAAGGACACCTCGGTGAAGACCGCCATCGAAGAACGTGGTCGCCGATCAGAAATGAAAGATGTTCCAGACGCGCTGGCCGGCGGCGCCGACCGAGTTGGTCGTCCCGGGCAACAGATCGCGCGAGCCGGCGTCCGTGATGATCTCGTAGGGAGCGCCCGCTCCCTTGGGCGACACCGTCACCTTCTGCAACTGGCCGCGCACCCGCAACTCTTCGATGCGGGTGGTCTTGCCGTCGATCACGGTGCGCTGCACGAACGGCTCCTTGGCGGCCCTGGCGACGTTCGCGTCGGCCTCGAGCGGCGCCTCCTGCGAAGACGCCGACGTCGGCGGAGATGGCGCATCGGCGGCTTGCGCAACGCTTCCCGCCAGCGAGGCGAGCACAGCAGCGAAGGTCGCCAGCGACATCGATTTCATGGGCTCATTCTAGGCCGATCGCCTCGTAGGCATCCTTCACAATCGCCCGCATGGTGGACCGGACATTGCTGCTCGTCGACGGCTCGAGCTATCTCTACCGCGCCTATCACGCGCTGCCCGATCTGCGCAGCGCGAGCGGTTTTCCGACCGGTGCGATCCGCGGCGTCGTCTCGATGATGAAGCTCCTGCGCGAGCAGTACCCGGCGCTGCACGGGGCCTGCGTCTTCGACGACAAGGGCAAGACCTTTCGCGACGAGTGGTACCCCGACTACAAGGCCAACCGCTCGTCGATGCCGGAAGACCTGGCGGTGCAGATCGAGCCGATCGTCGAGGCGGTCAAGCTACTGGGCTGGCCGGTGCTGACGGTGCCCGGCATCGAGGCCGACGACGCGATCGGCACGATCTCGTGCATGGCGGCCAAGGGCGGCTTCAAGGTCATCATCTCGACCGGCGACAAGGACCTGGCGCAACTTGTCGACGCCAACGTCACGCTCATCAACACGATGAGCAACGAGACGCTCGACATCGCCGGCGTCACCGCCAAGTTCGGTGTGCCGCCGGAGCGGATCGTCGACTACCTGGCGCTGATCGGCGACAGCGTCGACAACGTGCCCGGCGTCGACAAGGTCGGGCCGAAGACGGCGGCGAAATGGCTCGCCGAGCACGGCTCGCTCGACGGCGTGATCGCGGCGGCAGCGAGCATCAAGGGCATCGTCGGCGAGAACCTCAGAAAGGCGCTCGACTGGCTGCCGCAGGGCAAGCGGCTCGTCACCGTGGTCACCGACTGCAACCTGAGCGGCCACGTGCTCGGCTGGCCCGAGTTCGACGCGCTGGCGCTCGGCGAGATCGACGCAGCGGCGCTGCTCGCCTTCTTCGACCGCTACGGCTTCGGCGCGATGCGCCGCGATCTCGAAACATCGCTCGGGACATCTGGGGGCGCGACGGCGAGCGAGCCTGTCCCGATGACGATCGACGTGCCGGCATCGGTGCCCAGCGAAGCCATCGTCAAGAACTATGAAACGGTGACGACGTTCGACGCGCTCGACGCCTGGCTCCGGCGCATCGAGGCGGCCGAGCTGACCGGGCTCGACACCGAGACCGATTCGCTCGACCCGATCCGCGCCACGATGATCGGCTTGTCGCTCGCGGTCGCGCCGGGCGAGGCCGCCTACATTCCCTTGCGCCACAGCTATGCAGGCGCGCCCGATCAACTGCCGGTCGAGCTCGTGCTCGAGCGCCTGAAGCCGTGGCTCGAGAACGCCAACGCCGGCAAGGTCGGCCAGAACATCAAGTTCGACACCCACGTCTTCGCCGGCGCCGGCGTTGCGGTGCGCGGCTATCGCCACGACACCATGCTGCAGAGCTATGTGATCGAGGCACACAAGCCGCACAGCCTGGAGAGCCTGGCCTTTCGCCACGTCGGCCGCACCGGCCTCACCTACGAAGAGGTCTGCGGCAAGGGCGCCAATCAGATTCCATTCGCCCAGGTCGAGATCTCGCGCGCCGCCGAATACTCGTGCGAAGACAGCGACTTGACGCTGCACGTTCAACAGGCGCTCTTGCCGCGGATCGAGGAAGAGCCGGGGCTGGCACGCATCTACAACGAGATCGAGATGCCGGCGTCGGCGGTGCTCGCGCGCATCGAGCGCACCGGCGTGTTGATCGATTCGGCGCTGCTGACGCGGCAAAGCCAGGAGCTGGCCGAGCGCATGGTCAGGCTGGAGGCCGAGGCCTACGAGATCGCCGGCCAGCCTTTCAATCTCGGCAGCCCAAAGCAGATCGGCGAGATCCTGTTCGGCAAGCTCGGCCTGCCGGTCGGCAGGAAGACCGCGAGCGGCGCGCCGTCGACCGACGAAGAGGTGCTGGCCGAGCTGGCCCAGGAGTATCCGCTGCCGGCCAAGCTGCTCGAGCATCGCAGCCTCTCGAAGCTGAAGGGCACCTACACCGACAAGCTGCCGCTGATGGTGAACCCACAGACCGGGCGCGTGCACACGAACTACGCGCAAGCCGTGGCGGTGACGGGACGCTTGTCGAGCAACGACCCGAATCTGCAGAACATTCCGATCCGCACCGCCGAAGGGCGGCGCATCCGCGAAGCGTTCATCGCGCCCGAAGGGGCTTCGATCCTCTCGGCCGACTATTCGCAGATCGAGCTGCGCATCATGGCCCACATCTCCGCCGACGCCGGTCTGCTTGCCGCGTTCGGCGAAGGCGTCGACGTGCATCGCGCCACCGCCTCCGAGGTCTTCGGCGCCGCCGTGGCCGAGGTCTCGAGCGAGCAGCGGCGCTACGCCAAGGTCATCAACTTCGGTCTCATCTACGGCATGAGCGCGTTCGGCCTGGCCTCGAACCTCGGCATCGAGCGCAGCGCGGCGACGTCGTACATCGAGCGCTATTTCGCACGCTATCCCGGCGTCAAGCGCTACATGGACGAGACGCGCGCCTCAGCCGCAGAGAAGGGCTACGTCGAGACGCTGTACGGACGTCGGGTCTACCTGCCCGAGATCAACAAGCCCGGGCCGCGCAAGGCGGCGGCCGAACGCCAGGCGATCAACGCGCCGATGCAGGGCACGGCGGCCGATCTCATCAAGCTGGCGATGCTGGCCGTGCAGGGCGCGCTCG
>JBDTIO010000073.1:0-27634 GCA_039936375.1 Caldimonas sp.
CGAACTTCAGGGCGTTCTCGGGCACGTTGGCCAGTGGCTTGTGCAGCCACAGGCCGAGCAGGACGACCACGCCGAGCGCCAACAGCGCCCCCGCTGCGGCGGGTAGCAGCATGCGGCCGCCGGCGCCAATCGCAATCACGATGAAGACGACCTCGATGCCTTCGAGCATGACGATCTTGAACGACGTCGCGAACGCGATCTTGTCGATCGCCTGGCTGCCCGTGTCGCCGTAACGCCGCATGGCCTCGGTCTCTTCGGCGAATGTCTTCGCTTCATCGTGCAGCGCCAGAACGCCGGCGGCACGAAGCACCGCCTTGCGCAACCAGCGCAGGCCAAAGAGAAGCAGCAACGTCCCGACGACCAGCTGGACCAGGTGCAGCGGGATCTGCGCCAGCGATGGCCCGAGCGCCAAGACAAGTAGCACGAGAGTCGCCAGCGAGGCGGCCGTGCCGAGCAGCGCCGAGCGCCAGCCGCGGACGACGCCGACGGCCAGGACGATCGTCAACGCCTCGACGAATTCGACCATCGAGGCCATGAAGGAGGCGAGTACTACTGGAGCGACGGAGGTCCACTGCATGGAGAGAGCTTTCGAAGAGCGGCATTGGCGCTCAGCAGAAGGATCATGCCTTCGACGTGCGGCTGTCCTGTGATCGGTTCCAATCATTGCGGGATGGTCGTGGGACCAGCATCAGCAACCGACTGCCCCTTCGAGCCAAGAGCGGGCTATCAACTGAACTTACCGACGGCCACTGACGTCCTTCTTCGGCGCGATCGAGCAGCGGTCCTGCATCCAGGGCTTCCTAGACGATCTTGCAGGGGATCAGCGCGGTTTCGTCGTAGGAGTAGACCGCGCACAGGCGGTGGTAGCCATCGGCGACGATGACCTTGCCGTTGCCCGAGTCGCGCACCAGAAGCAGCGGCGACATGGACTTGCCCGAGGCAACTTTTTGGCGGTCGCTTTCGACGCGCTGGCTGCTGATGCCGAGCAGCGACAGCGCCGAAGCCCGAAAAATGTCTTTCGCCATGAACGTCGCTATGCCCGCGGCTCGGAGCTCTTGCACGTACTTCCGGACGATCGCCTCCTCGTAAATGAGCTCCAGGTACGACTGCGCCGCCGGGTAGTCATGTTCTTCGGGCTGGTCGAGCCACTTGATGGGGGTAATGCCGTTCATTTCGATTCCTCTTCCTAAAGGAAAGACAGTCTGAAAACACGCCTTTCGCTCGGCGCCAAGCTCGCACTTTGACATAGCAAGCCAGACAGCACGTTGCGGGCAGATCGGATGCGAGACGCATCCCCGTGCTTCGCTGGCGTGTTAGATTGACAGAAGATGGCATGCCTCCTTGAACCGCCGGGCTCGGTCCGGCTGGCGCTACGTGCACGGCATCCCTCCGATGCTTCATCATGGCATCGCCCGGGTGAGACGTCTATCTCTTCGCGAACGGGCGTGCCTAGAATCAGCCGCCTCTAACCTCCGGGGAGCGTATGGCTGCGTACGTGATATTTGAGGTGAAGATTCGCGATGCCGAGAGGTGGAACGACTTCTCGCGGCAATTGAAGCCGGTACTCGACGCCGCCGGCGCTCGATACCTCGTGAAGGAGGGAACCCCGACGATTCATGAAGGTGACTGGGCGCCGCTGAGCGCTCAGCATCCTGGAGTTTCCGTCAAGGGAGGCGCTGGATCGCTTCTATGACCGGCCCGACTATCAAAGGCTCATCGCACTTCGAAACGAATTCAGTTCAGCCCGGTTCGTCAGCGTCGACGATCTTGTTGCGTGAGGTGTTACCCCCACGTCTGAGTTCTGAGACGCTCGGCAACGTCCACGTCAATCTTCCGAAGAAGGCCTAGAAGTCGTCTGCCCAAGGATCCCGAAACGTCACGCTCGTCAACGACTGCCGGTGGCCGGGCTGTCGCGCGGGCGATCGAAATTCAGCTAGTCAGGAGATTGACATGTTCAAAGGGGTGATTGCAGGCATCGGATTGACGCTGGTCATCGCATGCTTGATGGCGTTCGCTGCGGTGCAAAGCGGGTTGATCCCAGCCAATGCGGATGCGACGCCCGGGTCGCTGGAGACTTGGGCAGCGCGCACGTCGCTGGATGCGACGCTGAGGCGGGTGGCGCCTAGCGAGCCAAATCCGGTGCCACTTACTGAACCGAATTTGTTGGAAGGGGTTCACCTCTTCGCGAGGAACTGCGCGGTCTGCCATGGTGCCGCCAAGGGCTCGGCGGCGCCATCGCCCATCGCCACGGGGCTCTATCAAAAGCCGCCACAGCTGGCGACCGACGGCGTTGAAGATGACCCCGAAGGCTGGACCTTCTGGAAGGTCAAGCATGGCATTCGGCTAACGGCCATGCCGTCCTTCGGCGGCACGCTCACGGACGAGCAAATTTGGACGCTGGCTCTGCTTCTGAAACACATGGATAAGCTTCCGCCGCCCGTTCAGCAGGCCTGGCTGGAAGTTCGCAACTGGCCGAGCGACTCGAAGTAACGACCCAACTCACGGATTGCCCTGATTCATTACCGCAAAGGTTTCGGTCGTGGATCTCCCCTGGTGACCGGTGCTGCTGGACAGCAGCCACGGATGTCGGGCTCAGAGGGCTTCATAGTGCTGGTGGGCGGCAACTTGCATCCAACGGTGAACGACGAGCGTTCTTGGCGTCGCCTGTTCAGCCCAAGAGGGTTCCGCAGAGGTCGACCAGCAAATGTTCCATGACTTCGAGCGCACCACACTGATATGGTCGCCATCGTCAATTTGTTGATGGGTTCATAGTTGAGCGGCCTGGGGTGATGCGGCACAAGTCTGCTGCTGCGACGATGGATCAGACTGATATCCGTGGGTTGGTTACCACCGTGCATCTTCCGTCGTGGAAGCTGCCTCGCTCCCTTGACTCGCCACTTGCGCATCCCCCGCGAGGTCGGGATACTTCAGCGTCAGCGGCGCGCCAATCATGGGCTGTTCAGCAAGGGCGTTGAAGGTCGTCTCGGCCTGCCTCAAGAAGCGCTCGGCGATGTCCAGGCCCGCGCTCTCCGCCAGATGGACGAAGTGCTCCACCAGATCACGCCTGGCGGCGGCGCGCTGGCGCACCGTGGCCATCAACGCGGTTTCTTGCTGCGGGCCTGTACCCGCGCCAGAGCCTCTTTGCGGATGTCGCGCCAGTCAGCCGCCGCCAGCTCGGTTTCGGGGCCATTGAGCCCCTCCAGGAGCCTGGCCTCAAGTTGCTCTTCGGCCTTGCGCTTTTCGTCGGCGCGGATCAGTTCGCGCACGTATTCGCTGACACTGCTGTAGCGGCCTTGGGCAATCTGTCCGTCCACGAACTGCTTGAGCGGATCGGGCAATGAAATGTTCATGCTCTGCATGGGGTGCATCCTTTCGACCCCACCATGCCACAAATGGCACGAAATGACAAGAATTGCCATTTCGCAAGTCCCGCTCTCGTTGCTGGTTCTGTCGCAATAGGCGCGGACTGGTAGTGTCAGCCGATGAAGTTTGATCGTACGAAGATGATCGAAGGACTGCTTGAGACCGTTTCTACGAACGGATGGGGGCTTGTGTCGCGAGAGCGTCAGTTTGACTGTCGAATCAGCCGTCCCTCCACGGGACGTCCATGGCCCAATCTTGGTGGCAGACCTGAGGGCGAGCCGACCCGTTTATGGCCCCGACCCGCAGATCTTGCTCAGGACGCTGCAGGCCGTGGACCGGCGAGAGGGCGCGATCACCGACGTCCTCGAGCTTCACTACGTCGTCATCGATTGCGCCGAATCCGCAGTCGGCAGTCAATACTCTTCGAGGTAGACACTCGTGGCCGGACCCACGCCGTCGATCCGAACAAGCGGTTCCTGGTCGGCTGCTGAGACGAGGGACGCGAATCCGCCGTCGTAGTCGCCCAAGAGCGACGAGGCCGTTCTGCCGGCTACGACTAAGGCTTCTTGGCGAAGGCGCTGCACCAGCCGGCGGCCGCAACTTGCCGCCCCGCAAATATCGCGCAGGGGCCGAACGCATCGCCGGGCTTGCCTTGGTAGAGCGCACACTTCGCGCAATCCTGCCCTGCGGCGTAGCTTGGGTATTTGGCCCTGTCTGCTTTCGTGGCGTCGACGACGTAGCCCAGGGCCATCGCTTGCGGATCTTTCGGGTCCAACTTGGCGGCATCGGCCGCGAGGCTGCGCTCACAGGCTGCGGCGGCATAAAGCGTGGGAATTCCAAGAATGAAAGTGCGGCGAGAAGTCATGAGGTTGCCTCCAGAGTGTTTTCAGATCACGGCGATCTCGGGGCGCTAAGGCGTGTGAATGGCGCGCGTCAATGATCCTTGCCCGATCGGTCTGATTATTGAAGTCGCAGCGCAAGCGGCTTTGCGGTGGATCAAGATCGAAGACGAATTCGACTACACAAGCTTACCTAAGATCTAAAGAGAATCGAAGACAACTGGTGTCCAGCGACTCGACTTTCTTGAAGTCATGGTTGCGGGCCAGCTCACGCATGCGGTGGTTCTCGTGCAACGTATCGGCGACCAACCTTCGAATGCCACGGCTTCGCAGATAACTGACCATCTTGTCGGTCAACATGCCACCGAGCCCCTGGCCCTTCAGATCTGATCGCACTGCAATCGCGAACTCCGCCTCGACGTTGTCGGCATCTGCCACGGCGCGAACGACGCCCAGGATTTCTTCGTCGCCGTCGACTGTCGCGACGACCGCAACGAATGCCATTTCCCTCGCATAGTCGATCTGCACGAGCCGCGCCAACTGGTTCCGTTGCAGGCGGAACACGCTGAAGAATCGCATGCGCAGATCTTCGGCATCCATCCGCTGAAGGAACGCTTCGTGTCGCCATTCATCGTCAGGCCGGATCGGCCGGAGCCGAACGACCTTGTCTTTCCAGCGAACGGTCTCGGTCAGCTCGGCAGGATATGGCTGAATCGCGAAGCGCTCCGTCCCGACGCTCGGCGTTCGGGTGACTTGCAGACGGGCGTCCAGAGCGATTGCACCGCAATCGTCAGCCCAGAGCGGGTTGATCTGCAATTCGGTGAGTTCCGGCAGATCGGCCAGCATCTGGGACAGCGCAATCAATACGTCGCATATGGCGTCGAGTCGTGCGGGAGGATGACCGCAGTAGCCAATCAACAGCTTGGCAACGCGTGTCCGGGCAATCAGGTCGCGAGCCAACACGCGATTCAGCGGCGGCAAGGCGACGGCACGATCGGTCAATGCGTCAACGGCTGTTCCTCCGTGGCCGAACACCAATATCGGGCCGAACGTTGGGTCCACGCTCGCGGCGATGATCAACTCATGCGCCATCGGACGCTGGAGCATGGCTTGCACGGTGAAGCCATCGATGCGAGCTCGTGGTTGTGCTTCGCGTACTCGAGCCGTCACTTCCTCTACAGCTTTTCGTAGGCTGGTTTCGTCGCCGATTCCCAGCCGAACGCCGCCAACGCCGGTCTTGTCGACGATGTCCCGGGACAGGATCTTCAGAGCAACGGGGAAGGCGATGCGACCGGCCGCCGTCACGACTTCGTCGGGTGAGCAACCGACCGAGGCTGTGGGCACGACCGGGATACCGTAAGCCTCGAGTACCGTCTTCGACTCGAATTCATTGAGGACATCGCGGTCATCGTCGAGTGCGGCCTGGATCGTGGCGCGAACCAAGGCCAGGTCTGGAACACCGCTCTCGCTCGACGTGGGAGCTTCCGTAAGAAGAACACGGTTGCGCCGGTAGTTCGCCAGCATCGCTAGAGCGCGGATCGCATCTTCTGGCGTCGCATAGTCGGCGATGCCCGCTTCCTCGGATATCCGGCGGGCGTCCGCGTTCGACGCGTCGCCCAGCCAACATGTCATGACTCGCCCTGCCGCCTGGCGTAGGACGGGTGCGCATGCGCTTGCGATGTCGGTGCTGCTGACCACCGCCGTCGGCGATTGCACGAAAAGTAGGGTACCGCTGTCGCGGTCGGCGACGAGGGCCTGGAGTGTCTTCACGTATCGGTCGACAGGCGCGTCACCAACGATGTCGATGGGATTGACTGCGCAACGGCCAGGGGGCAGCACAGCCTCCAGCTTGCCGCGGAGGTCGTCGCCGAGCTCGCTGAGAGAGATGCCGCAATGAGCGGCGAAATCCGCCGCGATGACACCGGCGCCTCCGCCGTTGCCGACCAAGGTCAGTCGGTCGTTGCCGGTGTCGCGGAATCGTGTCAGCGTCTCTGCCGCGACCAGGAGATCCTGCAGTGTGTCGACCCGAAGCATCCCGGCTCGACGGATCGCGGCCTCGAAGACGTCGTCCGAGCCGGCAGAGCCGCCGGTGTGCGCCATGGCAGCGCCGATTCCGTGCCCGGCCCGGCCCGCCTTCACCACGATGACCGGCTTGTTTCGCGATGCGGCCCGCGCGGCTGACATGAACTTGCGCGCCTCGCCGATCGACTCGATGTAGAGCAATATGGAGCGAGTCCCGGGGTCGCCGGCCAGGAAGTCGAGCAAATCGGCGGCGTCGACGTCACATTGCTCCCCGAGCGACACGATGTGCGAGAAGCCGATCTTTCTTGACCTGGCCCAGCCCATGACCGCCGTGACGATTGCGCCGGACTGGGACACGAACGCAAGGTTTCCGGGTAACGCATCGGAATTCGCAAAGCTCGCGTTCAGTCGGGTGTAGGGGGACAGCAAGCCAATTGAATTCGGCCCGAGAAGCCGCAAACCGTGGGCTCGCGCGTGAGCACTCATCGAGAGTCCCTGGTCGGCGCTGAGACCGGTCGTGGTCACGATGGCCGCTCGAGTGCCGAGTCGTGCGAGATCAGCCACCAGCTCAGGAATCGTCGACGGTGCCGTACACAACAGCGCGAGGTCCGGCGCGGCGGGCAGCTCCATGACGGAGGCAAAGACTTCCTTCCCCTGCAGTCTTGCGTGATGAGGGTTGACCGCGAAAATCGGACCGGCAAAGGATCCGGCGTACAGGTTTTGCAGGACTGCTGATCCAATGCTGCCTGGAACGTCGGAAGCTCCGATCACGGCGACCGATCTTGGCAAGAGCAGTCGCTCGAGGTGGGCGGTCGTCATGGGATTGCGAATCGTCGTGGCGCCGCAAGGCCGGCTCGGCATTTCTTCGGCGCCATCGCGGTCAGTCGTTTCTCGCTGATCGATCCGGGGTGTTGCCAGGGCTTGCAAAAGACTCGTGCGGCGTCCAGTGACGAAAGTAGGCTGCGTTGGCACCGCGATTGGCGCCCACCTTTGCGAGTTCATTGCGCGCGATGGTCCGAAGATGGACTTCATCCGGTCCGTCAAGGAAGCGCATCGCACGACCCCATCGCCACAGGCCCGCCAGCGGTGTATCCGGCGTCAGGCCCATCGCTCCGAAGACCTGGATCGCCTTGTCGAGCACTCGCGTTTGAAGGCGAGCGACGACCAATTTGATCGCCGCGACGTCGACTCGTGCCGCGGCGCTGCCGTCCCGGTCCATCCGCCATGCCGTGTGCAACACGAGGAGCCGGGCCTGGTCGATCTCCACTCGGCACTGTGCGATCCAGTCTTGCACGTTCGCGAAGTCCGACACGCGCGATCCGAAGATGCGACGTTCGGCCGCCCGCTCGCACATCAACTCGAGTGCCAGCTCGCACTGGCCGATGCTGCGCATGCAGTGATGCACTCGACCGGGCCCGAGGCGTGCTTGCACCAGGGAGAATCCGGCGCCTTCATCGCCGAGCAGCGACGAGACGGGAACGCGCACGTCACGAAATACAAGCTCGCAGTGCCCCTCGATGGCCTGGTGATCGAACACCGGAATGTTTCGTTCGATTCGCAGCCCCGGCGTGTTCATGGGAACGATTAGGATCGAATGGCCCGAATGGCGATCGCCGGAAGTTTCGATTTTGCCGCTCTTTCCCATCACGAGAACCATCCGGCAAAGCGGATGTGCGGCGCCCGTGATGAACCACTTGCGGCCGTTGACGACATAGTGGTCGCCGTCGCGCGCAAAGCGGGTTTCGATATTGGTCGGATCCGACGATCCCACGTCAGGCTCGCTCATCGCGAAACATGAACGAATTTCTCCGGTCAGCAAGGGCACAAGCCAGCGTTCGCGTTGCGCCGGGTCGGCGAAGAGATTCAAGAGCTCCATGTTGCCCGTGTCGGGCGCACTGCAATTGAATACCTCGGCTGCCCATGGAAGCCGCCCCATGATCTCGCACAGGGGCGCGTATTCGAGGCTCGTGAGGCGGGTGCCGGGCTGCGAGGGTCGCAGTCCGGGAAGGAAAAGGTTCCACAGGCCTGCAGCTCGTGCCTGTTTCTTCAGGGGCTCGATCACATCCAGCGGATAGACGCCGGAATCCGAGTAACGAAGCCAATCGGCCTGGCTGGGGAGGACCAGGTCGTCCATGAAGCGTTGCAGGCGCTCTGCGAGGCCAGCTACTCTACTGCTGTGTTCGAAGTCCATGCTCGCAATCCGACGGCTTCCTGTTTTTGGCCGACGCGCACAGACTTCACGTAGTCGTCGATTCCAGCTACGCGGATCGTGGAGGCATCGTCATCAGGACTTGCCTGCAACGTTAGGGGCGGGAGTCGTTGGCCGGCTTGATATGAATCAAGCCGCAAACGTCGTTCTTCGGACGTTGTTGAGTTCTGCGAGGCAGTGGTCGGCGCTGAGCTGGTACCCTCACTAACCTCGTGCAACCCCAACTCCACATCGCTGTCCTCGATGACGAGGTTGACATCACGCGGCTGTTGGCCACGTACCTTGGTAGCCACGGCTATCGGGTCACTCAGGTTCACGAGGGACGCTTGCTGATGCAGATGATGGCGGGCGATCCGCCGGACCTTGTGCTGCTCGACCTCGGGCTTCCGGGCGAGGACGGCTTCTCGATTGCGCGCCAGTTGCGCGAGCACTGGCAATGCGGGCTCGTGATCGTCACCGGCCGCGGCGATGCCGTCGACAAGGTCGTGGGGCTCGAGGTCGGAGCTGACGACTACGTCACCAAGCCTTTCGATCTGCGAGAGTTGCTGGCTCGCGTCAAGGCCGTCCTTCGTCGAACGGGGCCGGCATCAGCCTCCGGCGCCACGTCGGGCAGTCCGGGCGACAGGCGTCGGTTTGCCGGCTGGGAGCTCGACCTCGGGGCCCGCCGTCTCGTCGATTCGACGGGCCGGGAGATCGCCCTGACGTCTGGTGAATTCGATCTGCTGCGCGTCTTCCTCGAGAGCGCGGGACGCGTGCTCTCTCGCGACTTCCTGCTCGAGCGGACGCGTGGCCGCAAGGGCGCGCCCTTCGATCGCACGATCGACGTGCAGGTGGGGCGCCTGCGCAAGAAGCTGGAGGACGATCCCGAGGACCCGCAGATCATCAAGTCGGTGCGGGGGGCCGGCTACATCCTGGTCTCGCCCGTCAGTCCGGCATGACAGGAGAAAAGGGACCGGACCGCCCGAAGAAGGCGGCGTCGTTGCTCACTGGCGCAGACGAGACCAGCATCTTTCGAACGCTGTTTGCGGCCTACCCCGACTCGTTGATCGTCGCCGACGCGAACGGCGTGATCGTTCTGGCAAGTCCCTCTGCCGCGACCTTGCTCGGCTACTCGGTCGAAGAACTCGTCGGCCTCGAGGTCGACGCGCTCGTGCCCGATGCGATCCGGCCCAGGCACGCAGCGTTCCGCGGCGGCTTCAATCGCGACCCGCGATCGCGGCCCATGGGCACGCAGATGGATCTAGTGGCGCGACGCAAGGACGGATCGGAAGTGATGGTCGAGATTGCGCTCAGCCCGCTCCAGGACCATGGCCTTCTCTTCGTGGTCGCGGCGATCCGGGACATCGGTGCCTATCCGCGCGTCAAGCAGGCGTTGCAGCGCGCCCACTACAGCGAACAACTCGCGACGCTGGGGCGCCTCGCAGTCGATGCACGCGACCCTCAGGTGCTGCTCGACCAGTTGCCGATCACTGCGGCAGAGGCGCTGTCGGTCGAGGTCGCGACCGTCTACCTCCTGGCGGATGACCGTCTCTCCCTGCGCGTCGCCAGTACCTTCGCCGCGTTGCCGGGCGAAGCCGTGGGGGATCGCGTTGCGAATCGTCCCGACACGTCGCTCGGCTTCGTGCTGGCGCAAGGGCGTTCGATCATCGTCCGGGACTACGTGGCCGAGTGGCGCTTTTCGGTTCCTCCGGCCTATCTGGACGCCGGCCTTATGAGTGCTCTCGCCGTGCCGCTGTCGGATCGTGGCCGCACGATCGGGGTGCTCGCAGTGCGCTCGCGTGCCTCTCGATTGTTCGGCAATGACGAGGTCCGCTTTCTCGAATCGCTGGGCAATCTGCTGGCTAGCGGGCTGCAGCGCACGCAGTCCGAGGAGCAACTCAAGCATGCGCAGCGTCTCGAGACCGTGGGCCAGCTGACGGGTGGCATCGCTCACGATTTCAACAACCTGTTGACCGTGATCCAGGGCAACCTTCAAGTCCTCGACGAACTGCCGCTCCTTGCGAACGACCCGTCGGCGCGTCAACTGGTCGGCGCCGCGGCGCGGGCGTCGCGTCGCGGCGCGGAATTGACGAGCAAGTTGCTGGCCTTCTCGCGGCGACAGGTGCTGCAACCCCAGGTCGTCGACGTCGCGGCCATGCTGCATTCGCTCGCAGACATGCTGCGCCGCACGCTCGACCAGCGGATCCGCATCACGGTGGACGTCGCGACGAGCGATGTGCAGGTTCTTGCCGATCCCGGCCAGTTGGAATCCGCGCTTCTCAACATTGCGATCAATTCCCGTGATGCGATGCCGGAAGGCGGCAGCATCGCGTTCGGTGTCGAGGCGCGGGGTAACGTGCCGGACGAACTTCGCGTCGAGGCAGGCGAATCCAGTCCTGCCACCGACGGTTTCCTGGCGATCTCCATCACCGACAGCGGTGCCGGTATGTCGGCGGAGGCTAAGGAGCGCGCGTTCGAGCCCTTCTTCACGACAAAAGAGGCGGGCCGAGGCACCGGGCTCGGGCTCAGCACTGTCTACGGCTTTGCGAAGCAATCCCGTGGCGTGGTGACGATCGACAGCACGCTCGGTCAGGGCACGATCTTGACGCTGTACATCCCGCGACCGAGGGAATTGTCCGCTCCGCTTTCGGAAGAGGTGGAAGCCGGCCAAGCTGTTCCGTCGGGCCTGTCGGTGCTGCTCGTCGAGGACGATGCCGAGGTGCGGGAGGTCATACGCCGCTTTCTCGAGACGCTGGGCTGCGTCGTCAGCGTTGCGACAAGCGGCGAGCAGGCGCTCCTTGTGCTTGATCCGGGGCAGCGCTTCGACCTGCTTGTCACCGACATCGCTCTGGGCGCCGGCATTCGCGGTACCGAGTTGGCAGCGCGCACGGCGGCGCGGCTCCCGGAAATCGCGGTGCTTCTCATGTCCGGTTTTTCGGCCGAGCTGCTCGATGCCGATCGGGATGCCCCGCCGGCATGGGAACTGCTGCGCAAGCCGTGCACGCGCGAAGAGCTCGGGAAGGCGATCGTTCGGGTCCTGCGGGCTGGATAGATAGCCGGGCTCACGCGAGCTGCGTGGCCAGGCCGCCATCGTCGCCGTAAAAGGTGGTGCTCAGCCGCGTCACGGTGGTCCGCCACTCAGAGGTCCGCGTTCGAGACAGTGCCATCCGAAGTCGCCCGAAAGCGAACCTGGAACTCTTGATCGACGGCTTCGGATGGCGGGTCGCTGAGCACTTCCAGAGTTCTCTCCGAGCCCGAGGGTCGTCGAACGAGGCGAACACCGACGCGTTCCAGTTCCCGAGCCCCCGAACCGTCGACGTTCTCCCGATCGGCAACCTGCTGCATCGCGGGCTCCACGAAACCTCGCGGGCGATCCGTACCAAAGCGGCTTGGTCGCCGCGGCCTACTGCAACGTCGGCGCAGGGGCGAGGCAGCGC
This sequence comes from Caldimonas sp., assembly GCA_039936375.1. Lineage (GTDB taxonomy): Bacteria > Pseudomonadota > Gammaproteobacteria > Burkholderiales > Burkholderiaceae_C > Schlegelella_A. The sequence goes on from JBDTIO010000073.1 coordinate 11,850, forward strand.
AGGATAAAGGCCGAGAGTGCCGCGACGTCGGGGATGCGGACGTCGCGCCGACCCTTCTGGGCGAACTCGATGACGTTGTCGCGGGCCAGCCTCGACAAGGCCCGGCTCACCGACTCGAGAGTCATGCCGAGATAGTTGCCAATCTCGGCGCGCGTCATGCGCAGCACGATCTGGTCGCAGCGCATGCCGCGCTTGGCCAGGGAATCGGCCCAGTAGCGCAGGAAGTCGGCGACACGGGCATCGGCCGGCAACGTGCACACCGACATGAGCGAGTCGCGGTCGCGCGAGATTTCGCGGCTCATGGCCTCGTGCAGCACGGTCAGGAGCGCCGGGCAGGTGACGCAGGCGGCGATCAGCTTGTCGTAGCGAACTGTCCACACGTCGCAGGTATCCATCGCCACGGCGTCGCATGAATACGAGGCAGGCGCGATGCCGTCGAAGCCGAGCCAATCACCACGGAACTTCAGACTGACGACTTGCTCTCGGCCGTCGGCGGACAGGTTGACGATCTTGAAGAACCCGGAGTTGAGGATGTACAGGTTGCCGAACGCCTCGCCGGCGCGATAGATCACTTCGCCGGCGTGAACGACCCGGCGCTGCGGCACGACCTGGTCGCTCAGCAGCTTGAGCGTGTCGGCGACGTATTGGCTGGCCCTTCGATCGGCGTCCTTGTCGACCACGGGAGCGGCCGGGGTGCGAGTCGTCGCGGCGAAGATGCGAGGGTGGATGGCGGTGGGGGCGGCAGCGGCGATCATGTCGGGACTCCAGGGATGCACGGGTGCGGCGTGGAGTCCATGCTAGGAAGCGGGCGGCAACGCCGTGAGAACGGCCCGAGTCGGTTGGTCGCGATGTGTGAACGCTTCGTGTCAATCCGGTAACGGCTCGCGGAACCGAATTCGGACTTGATGTGCATCAATCTCGCCCTGTGGCGGGCGACTAACCTTGCTTCGCTGCCATCGGAACTGCCGGTGCGGCGAAAGACCTATCGCATCGTGTTCCACCCGCTCCGAAACGAATGTCTCGACCCGCTTTCACCGCGCGAGGTGGATTTCGTGCTGGGCAACGCCCGGATGCTGCGGAAGGCCGGCGGCGAATTTGCTCATCGCCTGCTGCGCGGCAAGAACCTGGGCCTGCTGTGCGAGTCAGCAGATGGCGTGGATGCAACGAGATTCCGTCGGGCCGCGGTGGAACTCGGCGCGCGCGTCGCCCACATCCGGCCTGACTTTTCTGAAGCGAGCGCGCCAGAGGTCCTGCAGCAGACGGCCCGCATGCTGGGACGACTGTACGACGCGATCGAATGCCAGGGACTGCCTTCGTCCCTGGTGCAGAAGATCGAGCAGGAAGCTGGTGTGCCGGTATTCGATGGCGTCGCCTGTGCCAATCACGCGACGGCGCGGCTTGCCACCATGCTCGGCAGCGAGGTGTCGCCCGACGAAGGTCGACAGGCAGTGTTGCAGGCCGTGCTCGTTGGCCTGATCCCTTGAGGCCAAGGTGCGCGCCTTGTACGACCGGATTCTGGTGGCGATCGGCGGCAGCGAAAGCTCCGCGTGCCTGGACGAGGCGATCACCCTGGCGACGAGATTGCGGCACCCTCTCGAGTCCGGTCTTCGTGATCGTTGAAGTCAATGGAGTTGCCATGAAGTTTCTGTTCCGCATTGAAACCGCGGTCGGCATGGCCGCGCTCGCTTGTGCGATCGCCGTGTTCGTCGCGGCGATTCTCGACGCGCCCGAGTGAAACCTCCGTACAGAGGCCACCCAGACAACCCGGCTCGCGCTATGAACGACATCCCCTCCATCGTCTTGCATCAGGATGCCTCGGCGCAGGCCCGCACCCGTCTCGGGGTCGCCCTCGGTCTGGCGAGGGCGAGCGACGCCCAGGTCACAGCGCTCTACGCCGTTTCGTCGATCTACGCGCAGTTCCCCTTCGCCGTCGTCAGTAGCTCCGACGCCGCAGCTGTGCTTCGCGACATCGAGGATGCCAGCCTGGCCAAGGCGCGGGCGTCCTTCGAGAGCGCGACGCGGGACGGCGGAGTGAAGATCGGCTGGGCGTCCGTCGTCGTGGAGGCGACGCGCGCCTTCGCGCGGGAGGGCCGCTGCGCTGATCTTCTCGTGCTCGGCCAGCGCGACCCCGAGAGCCGCGAGGCGGCGTTTGTACCACCGGATTTCGTCGAGTCAATTCTGATCGAGAGCGGTCGGCCCGCATTGATCGTGACCTACGTCGGCGCGCCGGAGGCGATCGGGCGGGTGGCGCTTGTCGCCTGGAAAAGCAGCCGCGAATCGGCGCGCGCCGTGAGCGCAGCGCTTCCGCTACTGCGCCACTGCGAGCGCCTGCATGTCGCGACCTGGACTGAAGACGACGACGATGAGGATAACGGCCCTCTGAACAACGAAGGCTTCCTGCGCTCGCACGGCCTGGTGCCGACGATGCACGGGAGTGGCGGCACACCGGGCGACATCGGCGACGCTTTGCTGTCGCTGGCGGCCGACCTGTCCGCCGATCTCCTGGTCATGGACTGCTATGGCCATGCGCGGGCGCGCGAATGGGCGCTCGGCGGCGCGACGAGGTCGGTCCTCGGCTCGATGACGCTTCCGGTGCTCATGTCCCATTGACGCAGAGGTTGCGCCGAGTGCGCATTTTCCGGAGAACGATCATGATCTCGCACCCGACCCTTCGCATCATTCACGAGGAGCACAGCACCCTATCGGCGGTCTTGCGCTCGATCGGATTGCTCCTGTCGGAGAGCCGGCGCCACGGCGTGTTTCCCGACTGCAGAGTGCTGCGCGCGATGCTCTTCTACATCGACGAGTTCCCGGAGCGCGTCCACCATCCGAAAGAGACAGCGTTGCTATTTCCTAAGCTGCGCATGCGCAGCGACTCGCTGGCCGAGGTTCTGGATCGGCTCGACCGCGATCACGCCCAGAGCCACGCAGCCGTGCGCGAGCTCGAGCACGAGGTGCTCGGCCTCGAGATGATGGGTGACGGACCGGACGGCGCGATGCGGTTGGAGCAATTCGAGAAGTCCATGAATGACTACATCGCCGGCTACCTCGATCACATCCGCGCCGAGGAGAGGGACGTCTTGCCGGTCGCCAAGCGGGTTCTGACCACGGGCGACTGGGCCGAGCTCGACGCGGCCTTCACGTGCAATCGCGACCCGCTGACGCTCCGTGAGCCGGACGACGAGTTTCGGCCGCTGTTCAAACGGATCCTGATGACCCTGCCGTCGCCGGTCGGTCTCGGCCCGGCCATCGAGGCTTTGCGCGGCGCCGGTGGTCCGATCACACGCCCGTCGTAACCCGTAGCGCATCGGCCGTGCCGGGGACCGTGGGTCACGCGCGTGTCACGGACAGCCGGGCCCGGGGATCTTCATTTGTTTGTCCCACCGGAACCGGCCATTCGATCGCTTTTGACGAAGAAGTTGCGAGCGAGCGTAACGAGCTGACCCTCAGTCGGATGATCTACCGTCTCCCAGCCGACGATCTGCGCACCGACGACCGCACGATGCTTTTCGACGTAGTGGCGAAAGTCCGCCTGGGCGGTATGCGATCCGGTCACGAGAATCTGTGCGATGCCTGCCATCGCGTCACAGACCTCGGCGAAGAACTCGTGCTTGGTGCGCATCGCGCTGCCGTGCTGCCGGGTGTCGTGTGCGTGGTCCTTGACGTTATGGGCCTGGACTTGCTCGGCATCGAACTGCAGCACTTTGGCGCTGTGATGGTCGACGAGGACAACTGCGCGATCGAGAGGCGCTGTAGCCCTGGAAGTTCCTGTGCAGCCGGCCATCGCGCTTGGCCACGGCCAAGGCATCGGCCGGCAATGCGAAGTGGTCCATCCGATGTAGCAATAGTCGCGAGACAGGAAGCCGCCGATGGCGTCGCCAAGCATCGCGATCCGTTGTGCGGGCGTGGGCAGATCGGCGTCGATGATGCGCCGCTGCGGTTTGAATCGCTCCGGCAGATGGGCATAGGCGTAGAGGGCGATGCGGTCCGGGCGCAACTCGCCCATCTGCTGGACCGTGCGGGCAAAGCTCTGCGGCGTCTGTTTGGGAAGACCGTAGATCAGATCAGCATTGATCGAGACGTAGCCCAGTTCGCGGGTGCTCCGCATCAGTACCTCGACCATGTCGAAGGATTGAACTCGATGAACCGCTTTCTGCACGTCGGCATCGAAGTCCTGAACGCCGAAGCTCAACCGATTGAAGCCGATGTCTCGAAAGTGGGCCAGTCGCACCGGCGTCACCGTGCGAGGGTCGACCTCGATGGACACCTCGGAGCCCGGCGTCAGCCTAAAGACCGCGCCGAGCGCGGCTATGACTCTGCTGAGCTCGCCGTCGGACAGGAAGGTCGGGGAACCGCCGCCAAAGTGGATTTGCGAGACTGGACGACCCTTGCCGAGCGCCTCGACAACGAGGCCCAACTCCGTTTCCAGTGCGTCGACATACTGTGTCGCACGTTCGTGGTGCTTGGTGATGACCTTGTTGCAGCCGCAGTAGTAGCAAAGCGATTCGCAGAACGGGATGTGCAGGTACACAGAGAGTGGCGCGGCCGAGCGCCTTTGCGGGACGTCTGCCAGTATGCGGAGCGTATCGGCGGGTCCGAAGTCGTCGACGAACCGGTCGGCCGTCGGGTACGACGTGTACCTGGGCCCGGGCGTGTCGAACTTGCGCAGCAAGTCCTCGGTGAGCAGCTCTCGAGGCTGCAGCGCTGTGGCGACGGAGATAGACATGGCGTATGTTGACCTCGGAGCATGCACGAGGCTTGATCCGCGTCAGTGCGCGACCGGCGGCCAGGAGTGAAGGGTTTCAGAGGGCTCTTCGTGACGGCGACCGACACGCATCCAGGCCAGGGCCAGGGCAGAAAGCAGGAGAACCGAGTCGACAACGTGCGGCAGTGTTCTGGCACCGCGGGAATGATCTGCGCGGACGGTCGAAATTCTTAGTTGGTGCTGCCGACCATCACGGCGGCGTGCTGGTCGTTAATGGATCGGCCCCGAGCTTCTCCAGGTCGTCGCCCTGCACATAGGATTTTCGAACGCTATGGGCAGCGCATCTTCATCAGCCGCAGAGACCCACGTCGCCGCAGGCGGTGCAGAAGTCGCATCCGTCCTTGTGGATCACGCTCGCATTGCCGCATTCGATGCAGACCTTGCCGGCCATGACCGTGCCTCGCTCCGACGCCGCGCCCGACGACTCGAGCACGCCCATGTCGCGCAGCGGGAAACCTTCGTCGTCGAGCACGCCGAGCATCGAATAACGATGGATGATCAGCCGCGCCATGTAGGCCACGGTCGAGGGCCAAGTCTGCTGGCGTCGTTCGCCGTGCGCCAGCCCCGGCACGAAGGCCATGAAGTGACCGAGCGGCTCGGCGTAGTTGAGCAGCTTGCGCAGCTTCATGCCGATCCAGGCCGGGTCGATGACGCGCATGTCGAGCGACAACAGCCGCGCCAGGCCATCGAGCGCGCGCGGATAGTTGCCCGAAAAGCCCACGGCGCAGGGCCGCGTCACGGTGGCCCGGTCGTGGGCGGGCAAAGTGACTTCCTTCAGCGTCAGCGTGAACTGCTCACCCGTCGCCGGGTTGTCGATGTCCACCGCCCAGGCAAGCGTCCCGGACGGCCCGGTGTGAGGCTCGACGATGCTGAACATCGCGTCCATCACCGGGGTCCGGGCGCCGCGATCGACACGCGGCAGCGGCTTCAGCATTTCGCAGCGCCAGCGGATCACCGCCGCGGTGGCCGCAACCACGCCGGGGAACAGGCGACGCTCGCCGTGCGGCGGAAATGGCATCTCGAAGGAGCGTTCCTCGGCCACCGTGGCGAGGGCGTCGAGCTTGAGCTGCAGCCAGGCTGGGTCGTTCGCGCGCAAGTCCATCGACAAGGTCTTCGCCAGCGCGCCGAGGCCGCGTGGCTGCTCGGCGCCATTGACCCAGACCTCGAAGGGTTGAGTCGAACCGTCGGTTGCGGCGAGCTCGCCGACGAAAAGGGCGAATTCACCGAACGGATGACGGACCATGAACGTCCACGCCGGATTGCCCGCCGGCAGCTCCGGCCGGCCGGGCCAGCGCAGCGACGACAGCACCGGTGCAGGCAGCCGCTCGAGGGCGAGGCGACGGTTGGTATCGTCGATGCGCAGCGGCGCGACCGCCGTAGCCGCGACCGAGCGCGTGACGCTGAGGACCGAGCCAAGCACGCTGTTAGGCCGATAGGTGGCCAGGCCCTTCAGGCCGGATCGCCAGGCGTCGAGATAGAGATTCTGGAAATGCTCGTACGGATAGTCCTCCGGTACATTGACCGTCTTCGAGATCGCTGTGTCGATGCACGGTGCCACGGCCGCGACCATCGCCTCGTGGGCCTGCGCACTGATCTCGAGCGCCGTCGCGAACGCCGGCGTGAGCGCAGCCGCTTCGCCTTTGAGGTGACGGAAAAGGCGCCACGCATGATCTTCGACGGCGTACTCCTTGACACTGCCGTCATGCATGCGCTTCTTGCGGGTGTACGTCCAGCTGAATGCCGGTTCGATGCCATTGCTGGCGTTGTCGGCGAAGGCCAGGCTGATCGTGCCGGTGGGTGCGATCGACAGCAGGTGCGAGTTGCGCAGGCCGTGTGCGCGAACGCGGTCGCGCAGCGGTTGCGGCAGCCGTGAGGCAAACGTCGTACCGGTGAGGAACAGGTCGGCGTTGAAGAGGGGGAACGCGCCGCGTTCGCGGGCCAGCTCGACCGACGCTTCGTAGGCCGCATCGCGCATGGTCTCGGCGATGCGTCGCGCCATGGCGCGGGCCGGTTCCGTGTCATAGCGCAGGTTGAGCATCACTAGCGCGTCCCCGAGGCCGGTGAAACCGAGGCCGACGCGGCGTTTGCTGCGTGCTTCTTCCTGCTGTTGCGGCAAGGGCCAAACGGTCACGTCGAGCACGTTGTCGAGCATTCGCGTAGCCACGCGCGCAACCTGTGTGAAGGCGGCGTCGTCGAAATGCGCGCCGTCTTCGAACGGACGACGCACGAATCGCGTCAGATTGATCGAGCCCAAACAGCAACAGCCGTAGGGGGGCAGCGGCTGTTCAGCGCAAGGATTCGTGGCCGCGATACTTTCGCAATACGACAGGTTGTTGTCGCGATTGATGTGGTCGAGGAACAGCACGCCCGGCTCGGCATGGTCGTAGGTCGAGCGCATGATCTGATCCCACAGGCCGCGCGCCGACAGTTCCCGATAGACCCACAGGCCGCCGTCGGCCTGATTTTCCTGGTAGGCGCCGGCCTCCTTCTGGGCGGCGCCGGGCTCGGCGCGGTGGACGAGTTGCACCTCACTGCCGTCCTGGACAGCCTCCATGAATGCGTCTGTCACCCCGACAGACAGGTTGAAGTTCTTCAGGTCGCCACTGTCCTTGGCTCGAATGAACTCCTCGACGTCAGGGTGGTCGCAGCGCAGCACGCCCATCTGGGCACCCCGGCGCGCGCCGGCGGATTCGACCGTCTCGCACGACCGGTCGAAGACGCGCATGTAGCTCACCGGCCCCGAGGCGCTGCTCTGTGTGCTGCCGACCCAGGCGCCGCGCGGCCGGATCCGGGAGAAGTCGTAGCCCACGCCGCCGCCACGACGCATCGTCTCGGCCGCTTCGGTGAGCGCCGTATAGATCCCGGGGTGTCCGTCCTCGGCTTGCGAGATCGAGTCGCCCACTGGCTGCACGAAGCAGTTGATTAGCGTGGCCGAGATGCCCGTGCCAGCCGCCGACTGGATCCGGCCGGCCGGCACGAAGCCCGCGCCCAGCGTTTCGGCGAAACGCGACTCCCACTGAGCGCGCTGCGCCGGAAGTTCGGCCTGCGCCAGGGCACGGGCGACGCGCTGGTTCACGGCGTCGATCGACAACTCTTCTGCCTTCGCGTACTTTTCCAGCAAGACCTCTGTGCTGATGTCTTGCGCGGGGAGGTTGTGCAATGCCGGCGGGGCCGATGGTCGGGTGGTCTGCATGGGGGAGGGTCAAATGGTTTGGCTCATGCTGCGACCCGCTCTTCGCTGCGAGTCATCAGTCGTGCCATCAGTTCCCGCACGCCGCGGATCTCCTGGCCGAAGGGCAACGCTCCAACGCCGCGAAAGAACAGACCCTTCTTGACGTCGCCGCGCAGGGCCGCGCCCAATTGCTTGTCGATACAGAATTGCCCCAGGCTGCCAAGCCATCGCGCAGTCCGCATTGCGCCAGACAATCGAACGCGAGCGTGCAGCGCGGCTTCACGTGGGCCACGCTCTTCAGCCTGGCCTCGGCGGCAAGATAGTTCCGCAGCCAGGGCGTCAACACCGCACGTGCGGGCAGGCCGGCCACACTGGTGAACTCGACCATGTCTTCGTCCCGGGCCTCTGCGAGCACGCGCTTGAAATCGGCGTGTGCGTCGCATTCCAGCGTGACGCGAACGGTGTTCCGAGTTGCACGGCCGCCGCGCCCAGCGCCTGCACCCGAGCGATGTCGTCGAAGCAGCGTATGCCGCCTGCGGCGATCACCGGCACCTTGTCTTCGAGGCCGGCGGCGCGCAGAAACTCGAGCGACTGCGGGATCACGTTCTCGAACTCGAAGCGTGGGTCTCTCAGATCGGCGACCTTCGCCGCACCGAGGTGACCGCCGGCAAGGCGCGGGTGCTCGATCACGATCGCATCAGGCATTCGTTTCTTGCGCTCCCATTTGCGCACGACGAGCTGCACGCCACGGGCGTCCGACAGGATGGGAACCAGCAGGGCTGCCGGGTGATCCTGCGCCAGGTCCGGCAGATCGAGCGGCAACTCGGCGCCGACGACCACCGCGTCGATGCCGCATTCGAGCGCCCGGGTCACCGAGGGGCCGTACTCGCTCACGGCGCGCATCACGTTGATGGCGAGAAGCCCTCGTCCTCCAGACAATGTCCTTGCGGCGCGGATCTCGCGCTCCAGCGCTTCGAGATTGGCTTCATCGATGGCCGCCTTCGCGGCCAGCGTCGCGGCGGCCCCGGGTGCCAAGCCGCGGGTCCGTTCCATGAGATCGGCGTGGTGGCGCCGCAAGTCGACCGACGAGATCGTCCAGATCGCACCCAAAGCGGCGACGCTGCCTGCAAGCCGGTGTGCCGATATGCCGACCCCCATGCCGCCCTGAACGATCGGCAATAGCGTTCGTCCTGCCAGGAGAAGGGACTGAAGACCGCTGGATCGAAGCAGATCGAGCAACTTCCCGGGGATGCCAGTCGCACTGAACTCCTTCGACCAGGTGACCGCACAAGCAATCCGACTCTCATGGGCTCGCTCTTCTCGACGGGCGCTGCGATCGGTGTCGCGCCGCCATCTTGCGCCCCATGTCGCGTCGTTCCCCGTCGGCCAGGAGCTTTCGCGCCTGCGGATAGATGAGCGACTCCTCCAGAGCGATGTGGTCGTGCGAAAGCGCAATAAAGATCTCGGCGCCCTCGCGTAGAACATCGACGTCGTACCAGGCTTGACCCGAAGCCACCGCATCCAGATGAGGCGACAGTTCCAGCCAGTCTTCTTCGAGCCATCCGTGGTCCTGCCGCAGGCGCAGCACTGCCTGCACCATTTCCGCGTCGCCACCTGATACGAGCCTCGGGAATACATGGTGCTCCTCGTCCCGATGATGCTCGCGGGCAGTGCCCGAGAAGTGCTCGACAACCTGCTTGGCCAGTAACTGAGCCTCTTCGTCGGGGCCGATCTTCGTCAAACGCGCGACCAGGCCAGCGAGCCTGCCTAACGCGACCAGGGTCTCCTGGTGACAAAGATCGAGCGCGTCGAAGCCGTCCCCCAACACCGGCGTTGCCGGATCGGGAGACGAATGCGTAGGGATCATGATCGGCTCTCCTTCTGCTAGGTCGCGGCTCCGAAAATCGACGGCCACTTTTGACGAGCAGTTTAGGCAACACGGCAGGGTTGACCTTGATCCATCGCAAGCTGCGGATCGGGTTCGACTCATCTCGACCGCGATTGGTCCTCGCATCGCGAAGATGAGAAAGTGGGCTTTGGCGTGCGCGGCGCATCTCAAGGCGCCTGCCGGTCCGGCGTGCGCAAATAGCGGGCACACGCAGGCTTGGACGCAGGCTGCCTCGCTCGCCACCTCAAACGTCGCTCCGTTCCGGTGGTCGATCGCGCGACGCTCCCGTTGGCCGAACTGCCGGCGTTGCGCTCGTCGCGCCCGCTGCGATCGCTCCACGCCGGCAGATCGTCACGTCGGTCACCCGCGACGCCCGAAGCCGGGCCACTGAATCTCGAAGTGCCACGGCGCATGGCGAGGCGATCGTGCAGGCCATCGGCGATGCTTTGGTACAGAGCGCGCTTTTGCACGAGCGTTCGACCTTCGTTCAAGGTGATCTGAACGATCAGGCGATCGGTGGAGCGTGCAATGCCGAGGTAGGTGGGATCGATGATCAGGTCCGTCGGCGCATGCTCGGTGATGACCTGAAAACGATCGTCCTTCGGCACGTGCGCTTCGCGCATCCGCCGAGGCAGGTCGGAAGGCAACGATCGCGGCCCGTGTCCATCCGGTGTGCGGTGCTTTCGACGCGGACATGTTGCTGTTTCCTATTCGAGACATCCTGATCTATCGGGATCAACGAACATGGGCTGACGCTACTCGCCTTGCGCATTCACCACCCGCGCCGGGATCGGCGGCGCGTTGCGGTACGAGAGTGTGGTGATCAGGATCAGCCCTGAAAGGCCGAGCACCATCACGATCACCATGACGCGTATCCACCACGGCGAAAGCGGACCGTCGTCCTCGCTCACGGGTTGCGCGGCAACGTTCTTGGTCGCCGGCTCGTTCGCTGCCGAAGGGGTCATAGCGTCTCCTACAGAATCGTCAGCCGGACGCGCTTGATCGTACGCGACGGGGCGACGCCCTTGGGCGAACCACGTTCCTGCGGTCACGAACTCATTTCGTCACGTGTGCCGACCAGTAGGCGTCTACCCGCTGGCTCTGCTTGTCGAAGTCATCCGCGGCGGAAAACCGGTGCTCCTTGACCTGCAGCGCCGCCGACATGGCGACTTCGTCGTGTCGAGCACCTGCACCGTCGCGCCGGTGGTCGCCTTGAAGTCGGCCCAGGCGACGGGGACGTACTTCTGGTCGATGCCGAACAGCCCACCGCGTGCGATCACCAGACAGGCGATTTTTTCCGTGGTGCGGGTTGAGTACTAGGTCATCGACGCTGCCGCGTTCCTCACCCTTCGTAGGGGAAAGTAAATGCCCCATACCCCGAGATCTGCTCAGGAGCGCCGCAAGCCGCGGACCGGCGAGATGGAGCCGAGGCGGCGCGATCAGCTTGAACGTCTATCAGTCGATCACGAGAATCGTCAGAGCCAGTCCTTGCTCAGGCTGGGCAACGCCAACGTGAGGCCGGCGTTGACGTCGTCGGGCGGCCCTCCGGGAGTGCGCGCCGAGGTCTCGGGCGTGCCGCCGGTTCTTCCGTCGCTCGGGCCGTTGGATGATCGAATACGAGAGCGAGAGCCGAATGCTCCTTTGGGCCAGCATGCCTCGTCGGTTGCCGGAGAGGCTGGGGCGGCCTCGACTTCAATGCCGGCACCAGGATTCGGCTCGGGCGCCTCGGCAAAGGCGCTGCCGCACACACCGAGTGTCAGCGCAACCATGCCGAAGATTCCAAGTGAATAGGTAGGGCGGATCGAAGCTTTCATCTCTCTTCCTTGCGGCTGGTTTCAGGCTAGCGCTTCCGGCGTGGAGGACTCGTGCTTCGAAGCTTCAAGAGTCGTGATGACGCTTCCGTGACCTTCACTTTTCCGCGTCGCCGTTCCCTCCGCCGCGGCCGCTGCCATCGACGTCTTCGTCGCCGTGGCCACGCGCGTGGCGCTGCAGATAGGCATCGCGGATGTAAAGATATTTGTCCAACGCCACCTGGTCGATCATGCGGGTGAGGGGCAGTGCCTGGGCGCGTTGGTCGATGAAGCGGCTGCCGAGGATCAGCTCGTTTCTGAGGGGAACGCTCGAGATCCAGGTCAGCGGATTGGCCAGAGCATCGGCCGGAATGCCGATCGAATCGCGTGCGGTGGAGGCGCCGAGAAGCGGCAAGACGACGTAGGCGCCCGGTGGCACGCCCCAGGCGGCGAGCGTCCCGCCGAAGGTCTCGCCGTGTCGGTCGAGCCCGTAGGGCGTGGCCACGTCGAACACGCCGAGGATGCCGACGGTGCTGTTCATGCCGAACCGCGCCGCTTCGCGCGAACCCTCGACGCCTTGGCCCTGGAGGAGGAGGTTGGCCGCCGACCACAGGTCCTGCGAGTTGGCGAACACGTTCGAGACACCGGTGCGAACGGGCAGGGGTACGACGGCCACGTAGGCCTGCGCGGTGGGCCGAAGCACGGCGCGGTCAACGCTTTCGTTGAAGGCGAAGACCTTGCGGTTGATCGGCTCGAGCGGGTCGGGGGAACGGAGCGAGGCACAGCCGCTTGCAACGACGGCCAACAACGCCAGGAGTGGCCATAAGACAATCCGAAACGCAGGCGCATCCATCAGGGTCGAGCGCTCGATGATGGTCAGAAGCGGCATATGCGTGGCGAGCCCCGGGAAGTCGAGCTAACGATAGAAAAAACCGCCGGCTCGTTTCAAGATCGTCTGGAGCAGCCTTGTAGTCTTGCCGTGACCCATCATGCTCGCCTCGCAATCCCACCTTCGCTTGACAGGTCGACTTGCTTTCAGTTGCGGGACTGCGAGAAGCGCATCAGACCTCTTGAGGGTCCAGCCAGCGAATCATCATTCGCTGCAGGTCCTCCTGCGAGAAAGGCTTGCCGAGGTGATCGTCGAACCCCGCTTCAAGGCAGCGCTCTCTGTCGCCGGCCATCGCGTTGGCTGTGAGGGCGATCACCGGGGTGCGCCTACCGACGACGCGCGCCTTCTCGCGAATGCGCCACTGTTCCACTGCCTCATAGCCGTCCATGTTGGGCATTTGGCAGTCCATCAGAACAATGTCGAAGGCCTCCTTCGCCAGTGCCTCAAGTGCAAGCACGCCGTCTAAAGCTGCTATGACCTGGACTCCCATCCGTTCGAGTTGCGTCTGGGCAACGATCATATTGACCGCGTTGTCTTCAACCAGCAACGCGCGGCGCCCAGACCAGTCAGGACTCACAAAGTCTGGCGCAAAGCTCGAATCGGGGCCCTCGTCCGCAACATCAAACGGCAACTCTACCCAAAACAAGGAGCCGTGACCGAGGCGGCTCTTCAGGCCGATCTGACCCCCCATGAGTTCAACTAAATGCCTAGAGATCGTCAGTCCCAGTCCGGTCCCGCCGAAGCGCCGCGTTGTTGATTCATCGGCTTGCGCAAAGGGCTGGAAGAGTCGATCCACGACTTCCGGACGTATTCCCAAGCCGGTGTCTTCAACCTCTACGCGCAGCACTGCGCGCGGATTGGTTATCGTCTCTAAAGGCCTCAGGAAAACGCGCAGCGTCACAGCGCCGCGCTCAGTAAATTTGACGGCGTTGCCCAGTAGGTTGCCGAGGACCTGCTTAATTCGATCCGTGTCGCCGAGCAAGACAGCCGGCATGGGCGCTTGGAAGTCTATCTGCAGCGGGAGGCTCTTGGCCTGTGCTTGTATCGCATACATACGTGCCAACTGCTCGACCACTTCGTGGAGATCGAAAGCAATGTGTTCGATCCTGAGCTGGCCGGCCTCGATTTTCGAGAAATCGAGGATGTCGTTGATGATGACGAGCAGGGTACGTCCCGAGTCGACCAACAGTTGTACGCGTTCGTGTTGCTTTGCAGACAGGGGCTCGTCGAGGAGCAGGCCCGCCATGCCGAGCAAACCGTTCATGGGCGTCCTGATCTCGTGGCTCATGTTGGCAAGAAAGCGCGACTTGGCAGCGCTCGCCGAGTCGGCATCCTTCTTGGCAGCGCGCAATGCCGCATCCGCCTCGACGCGCTCAGTGACGTCGCGAGCGAGGCCGTGGTAGCCGGCAAAAGTCCGGTCAACACCGTATATCGGCTCACCGCTGACCTCGATATAGTGGCTGGAACCTCCGGGTCCACGGCGCCTTAACAGCAAATCGTGGAACGGCTGCCGTGCTTCGAGCGTGGCCCGGTGATCCTGCCAGGTGATGTCTACAGGCTCGGTATTGGGAAGCTCCCAACGACGCAGCCCAAGATGCTGCTGAGGCGTCAGGCCACCTCGATCTTCGCTGCGACTAGAGGTGTCGATGAAGCAGAGCTCGGCATTCTGCTCCCAGTACCAGTTCGAGGATAGTCGAGTGAGTGACTTAAACCTCGCCTCGCTTGCCAGCAGTCGCCTCCGCAGCTCCTCCGAAGAAAGATGGTCCGTTCTGGACTCTTCGGCACCTGCCGAAGTTGATGAGTTGCCTTGCGGCAAGATAGGGATGATCGACAACGGGGAGCTGCGGATATCAGGCTTCGCGGCTGGTTTAAATGTAATGGTGACAACACCTGACAGTCAGCGGAAAAGGCGAAGGTTCGTGTCGCAATCGCCAACTGTCGCGGATATTGAGCGGCAATGTGAAGTTGACTCTGTCCCAGGATCTCGCACCGTTTAGTTACAGAGCGACCGGCATGATGAAGGCTCGAAGAGGGCCAGGAGCATGTCGTGAAGAGAAGCAAGTTCACAGAGGACCAAATCGCCTTTGCGCTGAAGCAAAACGAGCTGGGTACGAGCGTCGACGAGGTGTGCCGCAAGATGGGCATTAGCGAGGCGACGTTTTATGTCTGGAAGAAGAAGTACAGCGGCATCGGGCCGTCCGAGCTCAGGCGATTGCGTCAGCTCAAGGAAGAGAACCGCAGGCTCAAGCAGATCGTCGACGACCTGAGCCTGGACAAGGCCATGCTGCAGGCGGTCGTCGCAAAAAAACTGAGGCGTTCGCAGCGCCGCGAGCTGGTACCCGAGCTGATGCAACGCTTTGGCTGCAGCCAGCGCAACGCGCTGAGAGTAGTGAAGATGTCTGCATCGACCTACCTGTACCGCTCGGTTGTCCGCGATGCGACGGCCTTGAAGCTGCGGATCAAGGAGATCACCCAGACGCGGGAGTGTCCGAATTTCTGTGTTCGAGGCGGATTGTTGAGTTCGTCGTTGCTCGATGTTCTTTGAAAAAGAGGCCCCTGCCAGGCCGCCGGAGGGCCCCCGGTTGGGCCATGTATTTCATGGTTCAACCCATTGAGCGCACTGCCGGCGTGAAGCGCTCCTCGTAGAGTATCGCGAACTGGTTCATCGCCTCCTTCCAGTTGTGCGCCGCGCGGCCCCAATCGGCCGTGATGTTGCGCAGCGCTAGCCAGATCAACTTTGTTGCCGCGTCGTCGGTGGGGAAGTGCCCGCGCGACTTGATGATCTGCACAGCCGCGCGTTGATGCTCTCGATCGCGTTGGTCGTGTAGATCACCCGGCGTACCGCGGGCGGGAAGGCGAAGAACGGAATGACCCGGTCCCAGGCGCGGCGCCACGCGGCCACGACGGTGGGGAACTTGCGGCCCCAGCTGCCTTGCTCAAAGGCGTCCAGTTCGGCCTGCGCGGCTTCGGCGCTGGGTTCTGTGTAGATCGGCTTGATCGCCGCCGCCAGCGGCTTGCGGTCCTTCCAGCTGGCGTAGTCCAGGCTGTTCCTGATCAGGTGCACGATGCAGGTCTGCAGCGTCGTGGCCGGGAACACCGCCCCCAGCGCCTCGGCATGCCCTTGAGGCCGTCGGTGACGGCGATCAGGATGTCACCCACGCCGCGCGTCTTCAGGTCGTTGAACACCTTCATCCAGAACTTGGCCCCCTCGGTGCCCTCGATCCACAGGCCCAGGATGTCGCGCGTGCCGTCGGGCAGCACCCCGAGCGCCAGGTAGATGG
>JBDTIO010000074.1:0-3143 GCA_039936375.1 Caldimonas sp.
TATGCGTCGCCTTCGGCCGCCTCTCATCGCAGCCGCTGATCCGCGGCGCCGCATCGGCGTACGTGGAAGTGTTTCGCAACATCCCTTTGCTGTTGCAGATCTTCTTCTGGTACTTCTCGGCCATGGCGCTGCTGCCCGGGGTCGGTGACAGCCTGCGTTTCGGCGCCGTGCTCCTGAACAATCGCGGCTTGTTTCTGCCGGGTCTGCAGATGACGTTCACCGGCGGCTCAGCACTGGCGGCAGCGCTGGGGGTCTCGGTGGTGTTGTGCCTGTGCGCGCGGCGTGCACTCGAGCGGAGGGCGGTCGTCGGTCGCCGTGCCTTCGCGCTTTTTCTGGGCACACTCGTTCTGCTGTGTTTTCTTCCGCTGGCGTTGATGCACGATCAGTTCGCGCTCGATCGCCCGCTCGCCGAAGGCTTCAACGTCAGCGGCGGCTGGGTGCTGCTGCCGGAGCTGATCGCCTTGACGCTCGGCCTGTCGATCTACAACAGCACTTTCCTGGCCGAGATCTTTCGCGCCGGCATCCTATCGGTGCCGCGCGGACAGGCCGAGGCCGCCGCCAGCGTGGGCCTGAGCGGCGCCCGAGCGGCGGTGCTGATCATCTTGCCGCAGGCTCTGCGCGTGGCCCTGCCTCCGGCGGCCGGCCAGTACCAGACGCTCGCCAAGGCCTCTGCGCTCGCCGCTGCCATCGGCTATCCGGACATCATGCAGATCGTCGGCGGGACGGTGCTCAGCCAGACTGGCCAGGCGCTGGAAGCGATGACGCTGGTCGTCTTGCTGTACGCGGCCATCAACCTTGCCATTGCCTTGGCCGCCAACCTGGCGAACCGGCGCCTCCTCAGGCACGAGGTGCGGTGAAGTGAACACCTTCGTCCGCCGGGCGATGATCGAGCCGCGCGCCTTGGCCGCCGTTTCGACCGCGGCGCCGACTCGCTGGTACCGCAGCTGGTTTCCGACGCCGGCGATGGGCATGCTCTCGTCGCTGCTCTTCCTGCTGATCGTCGTTTTCGGCTGGCGCTTCTTTGAATGGGCGATCCTGCAGGCGCACTGGCAAGGCACCTCGAGCGATGCCTGCACGAGCGACGCCGGCGCCTGCTGGGCGTTCATCGTTGCGCGCTGGAAACCGTGGTCGGTGGGCGCCTATCCGTCGGCCGAGCTCTGGCGGGCATGGAGCTGCTTCGTCGCGTTCGGCCTGTTCTGGACGTGGGTCGTTCGGCGTGCTCGCGCGGCGAGCATCCAGCACGTCTTGCTCGGCTTCCTGTTGCTGCCGATCGCCTTCTTTGTCCTGCTTCGCGGCGGCGGCCCTTTGCCGGTGGTCGTGCCCACGCGCTGGGGCGGGCTGTTGCTGACGCTGGTGGTTGCCCTGACGACTTTTGACACGGCGTTGCCGATCGGCCTGGCGTTGGCTCTTGGGCGCCGTTCGCGGCTGCCGGTGCTGCGCTGGATCTGCGCCGCGTTCGTCGAGGCCATGCGTTCGGTACCGCTGCTGGCTGTGCTCTTCATCGCCGCGACACTGTTGCCGATGTTCCTGCCGAGTGGATTCAACCTCGACCTCTTCACGCGTGCGCTCGTCGCCTTCGCGCTCTTCAACGCGGCACTGGCCGCCGAAGTCTTTCGCGGTGGTTTGCAGTCGGTGGGGCGCGGTCAGATCGAAGCGGCCACGACCGTCGGCCTGAGCGACTTCGCCGCGCTGCGTCGCATCGTGTTGCCGCAGGCCGTGACCGCGGTGGTGCCGGCGCTCGTCAACATCATGATTGCGGTGATCAAGGAGACCACCTTGCTTTCGGTGATCGGCGTCAACGATCTGCTGGGCGCCGTCGAGAACGGTGCCAAGTCGCCCGATTGGGTCGGCGAGGCGAACATCCTGACTTCGGGGCACGTGTTCCTCGCCCTTGTCTACCTGGCGATCTGCTACGGCTTGTCGCGCTACAGCCGGCGACTGGAAGCCAGGCGATGAATCGACTCGAGCGACCATGACGGCGAGATCACTCGTGCCACCGGATACAGCCGGCGCCATCGTGCAGATGACCGGCATCAACAAGTGGTACGGCCCCTATCACGCGATTCGCGATGTCGACTTGCAGGTGGCGGCCGGCGAACGCGTGCTGATCTGCGGCCCGTCGGGCTCCGGCAAGTCGACGATGGTGCGCATCGTCAATCTGCTCGAGCCGTTCCAGGAGGGGCTGCTGCGAGTCTGCGGCATCGAGGTTGGCGCCGACGACGTGACCCGCGCTGCACGACTCGCCGTCAACCGGCGGGTCGGCATGGTGTTCCAGCAGTTCAACCTGTTTCCGCACCTGACCGTGCTCGAGAACCTGACGGTCGGGCCGGTCTGGGGTGCGGGCGTCAGTCGCAAAGAGGCCGAGGAGCGGGCCCTGCATTATCTGGAACGTGTCGGGCTGATGGACCAGGTGCGCAAGTACCCGGCCCAGCTCTCCGGCGGCCAGCAACAGCGGGTGGCAATCGCACGCACCTTGTGCACGCAGCCGCAGGTCGTGCTGTTCGACGAACCGACGGCCTCGCTCGACCCCGAGATGGTGAGCGAAGTGCTGCAGACGATGGAGAGCCTGGCCCGAGACGGAATGACCATGTTGATCGTCACCCACGAGATGGGCTTCGCGCGACGCGTCGCCGACCGCGCGATCTTCATGGATCAAGGGCAGATCATCGAGACTGCTCCGCCGGACGACTTTTTCGACCGGCCGCAAAGCCCCCGCCTGCAATCGTTTCTGCGCCAGCTTCTGCCGCATTGAGGTTGAGGAGACCGGCGCCCGGAGCTTGTCGTCCTGGCCTGCGCCTCCGACGGGCAGCGTCGTCCGGCCGTGGCCTGGCGTTACAGAAGTGACCCATCGAGGTAGCGCCCCGGCGTCGGCCTTCCGTCTGCCGTGACACTTTCAATCCGGCTTCACGCCGCGACTTTTTCGTTGCCCGGGCTGTGCCGGGTACGCCTACTTACGATTGCTCGTTTCGGGCCCGGTACGTTCGTTGCGTCTTCCTTGCAACGGCGGCGGCTACTGCCTCAATCCAGACTTTCTCTTTCGTTCAGGCCGCGTCGGTTCGGCGCAGCGCATAGCATCGGCAGGCTTCCCAAGAGCCGGCTCACGACCAAAGGAATTCGCATGAACTTGACGGAATGGCGTCCCT
>JBDTIO010000075.1:0-4092 GCA_039936375.1 Caldimonas sp.
GGCGACGCTGGCCTTCGGCGTGTCGACGTCGTTCGTGCTCTCGCTCGTCGCACTGGTCATCTCGGGCGCGGCCGACATGATCAGCGTCGTCATCCGCCAGTCGCTGGTGCAGCTCGACACGCCCGACAAAATGCGCGGCCGGGTCAGCGCCGTCAACTCGGTCTTCATCGGCGCCTCGAACCAGCTTGGCGAATTCGAATCGGGCGCCACTGCCGCCTGGCTCGGGCCGGTCGGCTCGGTCGTCGTCGGCGGCGTCGGCACGCTCATCGTCGCGGCCTCATGGCTGGGTCTTTTCCCGGCGCTCGCCTGCCGCGACCAACTGGTGTCGCGCCGTCACGCTGAGGTTCCCGGCTAGGGCCTGAAACAACAGGCCCTGGCCCTCAGCCTTGGCCGCGCTTCATCTTCATTCGCACCCGCGTCTCCTTGCCGCGCGACTTCCACGCCGAAAGCTGTTGCCGGCGCTCCACGTAGGTCAACGTGTCGCGACGCGTCTCGCGCAAGAGCTTCTGGAAGTTGCGCAAGCGATCCGGGTCGACGCCCTCGCGCACGGCACAACCCGGCTCGCCCGAGTGAGTGCAGTCGCGAAAGCGGCATTGCGCGGAAAGCGCCTCGACGTCTTCGAAGCTCGCGGCGAGCATCGCTTCGTCGACATCCGGGCGAAGTGTCCGAAGGCCGGGCGTATCGATGACGCAGGCGCCGCCCGGCAACAGATGCAAGGACCTCGCCGTCGTCGTGTGCATGCCGCGGCTGTCGTGCACCCGCACCGCACCGGTGTCCTGGACCACGGCGCCCATCAAGGTGTTGGTGAGGGTCGACTTGCCGGCTCCCGAAGAGCCGAGCAGCACGAGGGTGCGGCCGCTGCAGGCGATGTGCGCGAACGACGACGCCGAAGCCGGGTCGGTCGCATCGACGACGACGAGCTCGACGGCCGCTCCGATGCGCCGGCGTAGCGCCGCGATTCGTTCGTCGCGCCAGCCCGGATCGGCGGCCGCGACATCGGCCTTGGTCAAGACCACGACCGGCGCCACGCCGCTGGCGTGGGCCAGCGCCAGGTAGCGCTCGAGACGACGCAGGTTGAAGTCGTCGTCGAGGCCCATCACGAGCAGGGCGCAGTCGACGTTGCTGGCGACCGCGTGCCGGCTGCCGTCGCCATCGCGGCGGGCGATGTGCGACGACGGCGGCACACGCTGTCGAACCCAGCGCTGGCCGGCCGCATCGCGCCAGGCGAGCACCCAGTCGCCGACGGCGAGCGAGGTCTCTGCATCGGCCAGCTCGCGCGCCAGTCGGGGCAGCGGCCGCGCCGACGATTCGGCAGCGCCGTCGTGCAACTGCACGGTTTCGCGATGAACCGCGCTGACGCGCAGCAACTCGAGGTTTTCGCCGGCATCGGCGAGGCAGGCTTGCGCGCGTTCGGCGAGTGCCGGCGTGAGCCCGACGCGCCGGAGACGATCGAAATGAAATGGGAGCATGGTGAATCCGCAATGACAGTTGCCGCGGCATGGCATGTGCGTGCCATGCCGCGCTCGCCGACAGGACGCTGTCGGAACGAACGATGCAGTGCCTGCCGCAGGGCGGCGCCGGACTCGAACTGGAGAGCGGACCGGCCTCAGGGGCCGGCGAAGAACAACGCCCGAATCAGGCGGCGGCCACGACGGCGGCTGCGCGAACGAGGGGAGGCAGGGTCTTTTGCATGAGGCTCTCCTTCGCGGCTGATGAACATCGAAGCGTTGCTTCGGGACGGCGGCGAGCGCGTGCTCGGCGAATTCGGAGTCTGCCTGCTGGCATTCTCATAGTCAACGTGAGCGTGAATCGCTCCGCCATGGGCACCCCACGCGACGCGGTGCTCGGCGAGCGCGACGCCTCGTATCATCGTCGCCCATTGCCGATGCGACGCATGGGCGGGCAAGGAATCACGCGATGTCACGGCAACTCTTCATCATCACCGGCGCATCGCGCGGCATGGGCGCGGCGATCGCCGACCAATTGCTGGGTCGCGCCGATTGCACCTTGCTCGGCATCTCGCGACGCGCCAACGAGTCACTGGCGACGAAGGCGGCCGTCACCGGCGCCGTTTGCAAACAGTGGACGATGGATCTGGCCGAGCCGCTGGCCGTCGCCGCACGGCTGCAGGCATGGCTCGAAGCTCAGGACGGCAAGGGCTTCTCGGCGGCGCGCCTCATCAACAACGCCGGCGTTCTGACGCGCATCGGCGCCCTCGAAAGATGTTCTGCCGAGGAGCTCTCGGCGTCGTTGCGGGCCGGCCTCGAAGCGCCGCTGTTGCTCACCGCGGCGTTCCTGCGCGCCACGGCGGGGTGGCCATCGGATCGGCGGGTGCTCAACATCTCCTCGGGGCTCGGCCGACGCGCGATGGCCGGGCAGGCGACCTACTGCGCGGCGAAAGCCGGCATGGATCACCTCTCCCGCGCCGTCGCGCTCGATCAGGCCGAGTTGCGGCACGGCGCCAGGATCGTCTCGCTCGCGCCGGGCGTGATCGATACCGACATGCAGGTGCAACTGCGTGGCGCCGAAAGCGCGGGCTTTCCGGATCAGGCCAACTTCGTTCGCCTCAAGGAAGCCGGACAGCTGACCTCGAGCAACGACGCCGCCACACGCGTCATCGTCTATCTCGAGCGCGCCGATTTCGGAGCATCGCCGGTTGCCGACGTTCGCGATGCCTGAGGCCTCGGCTCAAGGCCGAGGAATTGCGGACCCTCGCGACCGTGGGCGGCCGCATCCGAGGGCAGCACGCCACGGCGTCGCAACACGCTTGCCAGGTCGCCGGAAACCGCTGGATACGTCCGGCCCCTTCGCGACTCAAATCGCGGTTGCGTCCTGTCACATCTGAAGCATCTGCACGCAGAGGCGCCCAAAACCGGCGGACGAGCGGCAACGGTGCAAGGTCTGGGTGCCATTGCTAACAAATATTGACGGCATCGGCGACCCGATCCGTGGTCAAGTCTCGGGCACGTGATCTGCGTATCGCCCCGAGCCGAAATCACGTACCTGTGCCGAGCCGCATCGCCCTCTTTCTCATAGATCTGAAGCATCGAATGTTCGGTTTCGCCAAAGCCAGCCCTGCCACCGGTCGCCCCGCGCCCGGCGTGATCGGCCGTGCGGCCGAGGCCGGCTGGATGAAGCGCGAAGAAGCAATCATGGGCACCACCATCAGCGTCGAGTTGTGGAGCGACGATGCCCGGGAAGGCCGTGCCGCGATCGACGCGGTGATGGAAGAGATGCATCGCATCGACCGGGCCATGAGCCCGCACAAACCCGATTCCGAGCTGTCGATCATCAACCGCGACGCGTTTGCCAAGCCCGTGGCGCTCAGCGCCGAGATGGCCACGCTGCTGGCCCGCGCCAACGAGTTTTCGGAGCTGTCGGACGGCGCGTTCGACATCACCTTTGCGGCCGTCGGCCACCTCTACGACTATCGCCAGCGCATCCGCCCGAGCGACGAAGCGCTAGACAAGGCGCGCGCTGCCGTCGGCTACCGCAACTTGCAAGTCGACCCGAAGGCGCGCACCGTGCGCTTCATGCGCGAGGGCATGCGCATCGATCTCGGCGGCTTCGCCAAGGGTCACGCCGTCGACAACGCCGCGGCGATCCTGCGCCAGCGCGGCATCCAGCACGCCAACGTCAGTGCCGGTGGTGACAGCCGCGTCATCGGCGACCGTCGCGGCCGGCCGTGGACCATCGGCATCAGCCATCCGCGCCGCAACGGCGAGATGGCGGCGGTGTTGCCGCTCGAAGACGTGTCGATCTCGACCTCGGGCGACTACGAACGCTACTTCGACGCCGACGGCGTCCGCTACCACCATCTCATCGATCCTTCGACCGGCCGGTCGCCCTCCAGCGTGCACAGCGTCACTGTGCTCGCCGAAGACGGGCTCACCACCGAAGCGCTGTCGAAAACCGTGTTCGTGCTTGGCGTCGAAAAAGGTCTGCAACTGATCGAGTCGCAGCCGGGCGTCGATGCGATTGTGGTCGCCGCGAACGGGGCTCTGCATTACTCGTCCGGCCTGCTGGCGCCCGCGCCACGGGTCACTCAATGACGCGGATCGCGTTTGATAACTAACTACTACTACTTCCGGA
>JBDTIO010000076.1:0-4613 GCA_039936375.1 Caldimonas sp.
CTCGAAGACAGCGCCGGCGGCAACAGCCGGGGCCACGCGATGGGCGGCATGCGCTGCCCGCTCGGAGCGCACTACCTGCCCGTGCCCGGCGACAAGGCGATCGAGGTCATCGAGTTGCTCGAGGAGCTCGGCCTGCGCAAGACGGTGAACGGGCGCGTCGAGTACGACGAGCGCACGCTCTGCCACAGCCCGCAGGAGCGCCTCTTCATTCATGGTGGCTGGCGCGACGGCCTGTTGCCGCCGGTCGAAGCCTTGCCCGAAGCCGAGCGCGCGACGACCACGTTGCAGTACCGCGCGTTCGCCACCGCCGTCGCCGAGCTCGGCCGCGGCGATGCCTTCGCGATTCCGACGGCGCGCTCGAGATGGTCGCCCGCGCTCGATGCACTCGACGCCATCTCCTTCGCCGCCTGGCTCGACGGCCGCGGCCTGGTCGCGCCGGCCTTGCGCTGGTACCTCGACTATTGCTGTCGCGACGACTATGGCGCCGGCGCCAGGCAGGTGTCGGCCTGGGCCGGCATTCACTACTTCGCAAGCCGGCACGGCTTTCGCGCGCCTGGCGGCGACGACAGCGCCATCGCCGATGCGAGCGACGGTCTGTTGACCTGGCCCGAAGGCAATGCCTGGCTCGCCGAGCGACTTGCGTTGCCGCTCGGCGACCGGCTCAACCCGGGCCGCATCGTCTTGCGCGCTGGCGAGAGTCGCGATGCCGTGAGCATCGATGTCTGGAATGCCGTGACGGCGCAGCGCGAGCGCTGGATCGCGTCGCAGGCGATCCTGGCGACGCCGCTGTTCGTGTCGGCGCGCGTCCTCGAAGCGCCGCCGCCGGCGCTCATCGAGGCGGCGAGGCTCGTTCGCCACGCGCCGTGGCTGGTCGCCAACCTGCAGCTCGACGCCGCACTCGACGACCAGCCCGGCGCGCCGCTGTCGTGGGACAACGTCCTCTACGACAGCCCGGGCCTCGGCTACGTCGACGACACGCATCAGGGCACGCTGCCCTATGCCGGGCCGACGGTGCTCACCGCCTACCTGGCGCTCGGCGGCAATGACGATGCGGAGCTCGATGCGAATCGCGCGCGCTTGCTTCGCGAAGACTGGCGCACATGGTCGACCCGCGTCGTCTCGGACCTCATCGTCGCGCACCCCGATCTCCGCGACAAGCTCAAGCGCGTCGATCTCATGCGCTATGGCCACGCGATGGGCATTCCGTCGCCCGGGGTGCGCAGCAGCGCGGCGCTGCGCAACGCGGCTGCGTCGACATCGCGCGTGCACATTGCGCATGCCGATCTGTCGGCCTACTCGGTGTTCGAAGAAGCGCTCTTCCACGGCACGCGGGCCGGTCGCGCCGCGGCCGAAAGATCGCTGGGCTGAACCCGGTCTCTTTCTCAAGCGAGATTGGACGGGCGCTCTAGATTGGCTCGATGGGCCCCCGCTCGACAGGTCGCCGTGACGTAGTTGCAACTTGACGCACTCGCTTTACCCGCCTTTACGGCCCGGGTGCCCTCCGTTCATCCCCGGCGCACGTTGTACTCGCACACTGACCGCGAGGAGGGCTGCGAGATGAACGTTGCCAATATCGACGACGACACCAGGATATCCATCCCGGCCGAGACCGGGCCTGCGGGTCCCGCGGCGATGTCCATGGCGGCGTTGGCGGCGGCATCGCTCGCCGCGTGCGGCGGTGGTGGCTCCGACACGGGGTCCGGAACGGGCACCGGCGGCGGTGGAGGCACCGGTACCGCGCCGGCTCCGACCGAAGCCGAGGCCTCCCGCTTTCTGGCGCAAGCCTCGATGGGCGCCAACCGCACCCAGATCGCGCGGGTCATTGCGATCGGCTATTCGGCTTGGCTCGACGAGCAGATGGCCATGCCGGTGTTGCCGACCCGCTGGGACGCGCTCGTCGCCGCCGGCTTCAGCGATCCCACCTACAAGAACACCGAGGTCGGCTTCGACGCGGTGACGTGGCAAAAGCTCCTCGCTTCGCCCGACACGTTGCGCCAGCGCCTCACGCTTGCCTTTTCCGAGATCTTCGTCGTCGGCATCGACGGGTTGATCGGCAGCGGCTGGAAATCGTTCGCCGCCGCCAACTATCTCGACTTGCTCGAAGCCAATGTCTTCGGCAACCATCGAACGTTCCTGCAGCAGATGTCGACCAACACGGCGATGGGCATGTGGCTGACATTTCGCGGCAGCATGAAAGCCAACCCCGTGTCCGGCTCGCTGCCCGACGAGAACTACGCGCGCGAGGTGATGCAGCTCTTCACGATCGGCCTGGTTCTGCTCAACCTCGACGGCACGCCGCAACTGACCGGCAACGCCACCACCTACACCTACGCGCAGAGCGACGTCACCGGGCTGGCCCGCGTCTTCACCGGCTGGGACTTCGACCTGAGCGGGCAGACCGGCGCGGTGGCATCGGCAACGCCCGACTTCGTGCGCCGACCGATGATTTCGTATGCCTCGCGCTATGAGACCGGCGCCAAGACCTTTCTCGGCACCACGGTTCCCGCCGGCACCGATGCGACGACCGGCCTGACGATGGCGCTCGACACGATTTTCGGTCATCCGAACGTCGCGCCGTTCTTCTCGAAGCAGCTGATCCAGCGGCTCGTCACCAGCAATCCGAGCCCGGCCTACGTGGCCCGCGTCGCCACCACGTTCAACAATGACGGCAGCGGCGTCAAGGGCAACCTCGAGGCTGTCATCAAGGCAGTCCTGCTCGACGACGAAGCGCGCAGCGCCAGCGTCGCCGCGGGCGCGTCGGCCGGCAAGCTGCGCGAGCCGATGCTGCGCTTCAGCGGCTGGGCGCGTGCCTGGAACGTCGCTTCGGCGAGCAACGCCTGGAGCGTCGGCGACACGTCTGACCCGGCGACGCGCCTCGGCCAGAGCCCCTTGCGCTCACCGACGGTCTTCAACTTCTTCCGGCCGGGCTATGTACCGCCGAACAGCACGATCGCTACTGCGGGCCTGGTCGCGCCCGAGTTCCAGCTCAACAACGAATCGTCTGTCGTCGGTGCCGTGAACTATCTGCAAAAGGCGGTCGGCGGCGGCATCGGCGATCTCGCGTCCGACTACAGCTTGCTGCTCGCCATCGGCGATGACACTGCGGCACTGATGACCGAGATCAATCTGGTGCTGGCCGCGAATCAACTGAGTGCCGCGACGGTGTCGACGATCGCGGCCGCGGTGGCGACGCTTCCAGGTGGCAGCGACACGCTGCGCCTGAAGCGCATCTATGCGGCGCTGACCTTGACCGTCGCCGCACCTGAATTCGTCGTTCTGAAGTAAGGAAACCATCATGACGATGAACGCTTCGCGCCGTGCCTTCCTGCAACGAGCCTCGGCCCTGTCGCTGGCCGGAAC
This sequence comes from Caldimonas sp., assembly GCA_039936375.1. Lineage (GTDB taxonomy): Bacteria > Pseudomonadota > Gammaproteobacteria > Burkholderiales > Burkholderiaceae_C > Schlegelella_A. Next base: position 3,361 of record JBDTIO010000076.1, read on the forward strand.
GGCCGCGCCATGGGCCCTCAACCTCGCCGCAATGGGCGAGGCCGCGGCGGCCGGTGCCACCGACTACAAGGCGCTCGTCTGCGTCTTTCTCTATGGCGGCAACGACTACGGCAACACCCTGATACCGGTCGACGCGACGAGCTATGCGACGTATCAAGGGATGCGGCCGACGCTCGCCTATGCGGCCAGCGATCTGGTCGCGACCACTCTGGCGCCTTCGGTCGCGCTCGCCGGCGGTCGGCAATACGCGCTCGCGCCGGAGCTGGCGCCGCTGCTGCCGTTGTTCGCCGGCGGCAAGATGGGCGTCATGCTGAACGTCGGCACGTTGGTGCAGCCAACCAGCAAGGATCAGTACACCAACAACTCGGTGCCGCTGCCGCCCAAGCTCTTCTCGCACAACGACCAGCAGTCGTTCTGGCAATCGCAGTCGCCCGAGGGCGCTTCGTCGGGCTGGGGCGGTCGCATGGGCGATCTTTTCGTTGCCGGCAACGGCAACGCCACCTTCACATGCGTCAATGTTTCGGGCAACGCGGTGTTCCTGTCGGGCCACACGGCAGTGCAGTACCAGGTCTCGACCTCGGGGCCGGTCGCCTACAACAGCGTCGTCGGCTCGGCCGCGTGCTCGTCGGCGCTGCAATCGCTCGTCACGGCGCCGCGCACGCATCTGTTCGAAAGCGAATACACGCGGGTCGCGTCGCGCTCGATCAGCGCCGGCGGCGTCCTGACTATGGCGTTGGCGTCGGCGCCGACCATCGCCACACCCTTTCCCGCCGGCAACAGCCTCGCCGATCAGCTGAAGTTCGTTGCTCGCATGATCTCGACGGCAGCGACCACGAACACCAAGCGCCAAGTGTTCTTCGTCTCGCTCGGCGGCTTCGACAACCATGACGGCCTCGCGACGCTGCATCCGCCCTTGCTGACCAACGTGGCCGGTGCCCTATCGGCGTTCTACCAGGCAACGATCGAGCTCGGCGTTGCCAATCAGGTGACGACGTTCACGGCCTCCGACTTCGGCCGCACGCTGACCGCCGACGACGGCTCCGATCACGGCTGGGGCAGCATGCATTTCATGCTCGGCGGCGCCGTCAACGGCGGCCGCTTCTACGGCGTGCCGCAGGTCGTCGCGAACGGCGGCCCCGACGACGTCGGCCAGGGCCGGCTGCTGCCGAGCACCAGCGTCGACCAGTACGCGGCCACGCTCGGCGCCTGGCTCGGCATCGGCGCCAGCGACCTGCTTGCGGTATTGCCGTACC
>JBDTIO010000077.1:0-2734 GCA_039936375.1 Caldimonas sp.
TCCGCGATCACCGCCGGGTTGCGCGGGTCGTCTTCCGGGATGCCGGCCTCGACCTTGCCCACCAGGTCCGCGCCGACGTCGGCGCCCTTGGTGAAGATGCCGCCACCGAGGCGCGCGAAGATCGAGATCAGCGACGAGCCGAAGGCGAAGCCGAGCAGCGGCTTCAGCGTCGCCGGGTCGACGTTCGTGCCGCCGCTCAGGTACCAGAAGAAGGAGCCGACGCCGATCAGGCCGAGGCCGACCACCAGCATGCCGGTGATCGCGCCGCCCTTGAAGGCCACGTCGAGCGCCGGGCCGATGCCGAGCGTCGCCGCCTGCGCGGTGCGCACGTTGGCGCGCACCGAGATGTTCATGCCGATGAAGCCGCACGCGCCCGACAGCACGGCGCCGAGGACGAAGCCTCCCGCGGTGATCTTGTCGAGGAATAAGAAGATCAGCACGGCGAGCACCACGCCGACCGTGGCGATCGTCTTGTACTGACGCGCGAGGTAGGCCGCCGCGCCCTGCTGGATCGCCGCAGCGATTTCCTGCATGCGGGCATTGCCGGCGCTCTGGGCGAGGATCCAGCTTCGCTGCACGAAACCGTAGACGACCGCGGCGAGGCCGCAGGCCAAGGCGATGTAAAGCGCCGTCGTGATGGAGATCAAGAGAGTTCCTTCCTCGTTCGATTGCATTCTTGGCTCGGGTTTCCGGCGTCGTGCGATAGATCACGATCGGGCAAACCCGGCGATGGTAAGGGATGGCGGCAGCCCCGCGCGGGCTGCCTCGCCGTGGCTCTTGCCATGCTCGCCGCGCCGTACCATCGGACCTCTCTTCGCATCGCCGAGCGAGCCGACATGAGCCTGCACAACGTCACCCCCGGAGCCAAGGCACCGGACGAATTCAACGTCATCATCGAGATCCCGATGAATGCCGACCCGATCAAGTACGAGGTCGACAAGAAGAGTGGCGCGATGTTCGGCGATCGCTTCATGAGCACGGCGATGCACTATCCGTGCAACTACGGCTACGTGCCGCAGACGCTTTCCGACGACGGCGATCCGGTCGATGTGCTCGTCATCACGCCGTTTCCTCTGGCGCCGGGAGTCGTCGTCACCTGCCGGCCGATCGGCTTGCTGCGCATGGAAGACGAAGCCGGCGGCGACTCGAAGCTGCTGGCCGTGCCGATCGACAAGGTCCTGTCGATCTACCGCCATTGGCAAAAGCCCGAGGACATGAACGAGCTGCGCCTCAGGCAGATCCAGCATTTCTTCGAGCACTACAAGGATCTCGAGCCCGGGAAATGGGTCAAGACCATGGGCTGGGACGGCCCCGACGCGGCGCGTGAAGAGATCCGGCTCGGCATCGCGAGCTACGAGCGAAGCGGCGCCGTTTCCTAGTCGGCGGCCTGCGGCAGCGACACCGTGGCCTTGAATGGCATTCGGTCGTTGAGCTCGCTCATGTAGTCGGCAATGCCGGCGCCTTCCTTGGTCAGGAAATCGTCGATGGCACGCGCGAACTGCGGCTGCGCCAGCCAGTGCGCCGACCACGTTTGCACCGGCAGCAGGCCGCGCGCCATCTTGTGCTCGCCCTGGGCACCTCCTTCGAAGCGGCGATAGCCGTTGGCGATGCACCAGGAGAGCGGCTCGTAGTAGCAGGCGTCGAAATGGAGGCAGTTCACATGTTCGACCGCACCCCAGTAGCGGCCGAACGCGGTCTTCTGCTGCGGATCGATGACGATCAGCGAGCAGGCGATTCGCTTGTCGTCGCGCCAGGCGGTGAAGAGCAGCCAGTTCTCGGTCAACGTCTTCGCCGCGCGATGGAAGAAGTCGCGAGTCAGATACGGCGTTGAATGATGGGCGCGGTAGGTGAGCGTGTAGCAGCGGTAGAAGAAATTCCAGTCGGCCGCGTCGATCTCGGCGCCGACGGCGGTCGTGAACGTCACGCCGGCTTCGCTCACGCGGCGCCGCTCCTGCTGGATCTTCTTGCGCTTGTCGCGTTGCAAGCTGCCGAGGAGCTCGGCGAAATCGGCATAGGGAAGAGGTGCGCGGTTCTGCCAATGAAACTGCACGGTGCTGCGCATCGACCAACCGGCATCGCGCGCCGCCGCCTGGTCGGCGTCGTCGAGAAACAGCAGGTGCGCCGACGAAAGCTGGCCCGAGCGAGCGAGTTGCTCGATGCCGCGCAGCAGGAGCAGTCGATGTTCATGCGTTCGCGCGAGGAGACGCGGCCCGGGTACCGGCGTGAACGGAACGGCGTCGAGCAGTTTCGGGTAGTAGTCGAGGCCGTGCCGGCGATAGGCATCGGCCCAGGCCCAGTCGAACACGTACTCGCCGTACGAATGATCCTTGAGGTAGAGCGGGCAGGCTGCGGCGAGCGCTCCGTCGTGCTCGAGAACGAGAAAGTGCGGGGCCCAACCCGTCTCGGCGGTGGCGCTGCCCGAATCGTGCAACGCACGCAGGTAGCTCAGCTTGACGAACGGCGAGGGCGTCGCCTGGAGATCGACCAGCGCATCCCAGGCGGCCGCGTCGATCTGGCCGGGATCGTTGCAGACGCGCAGCTGCCAGTCGTTCGGATCGGCGGCAGCGTGGCCTTCTGCGTCGTGCATCTGCATGGTTCGAGCGGCGGATGTTAGGGCCTTCGCCTAAACTAGACCGATCGAATGGGCACCGGAGCCGGCCATGAAGCAGATCACCGCCATCGTCAAGCCGTTCAAGCTCGAAGAGGTGCGCGAGGCACTCGCCGAAATCGGCGT
>JBDTIO010000078.1:0-3060 GCA_039936375.1 Caldimonas sp.
CCGACGACATCGCCATCGAGATGCAGCTCGATCCGCACAGTGCCGTCGTCGCCGTCACGCACGATCCGAAGCTCGACGACCTGGCCTTGCTCGAGGCGCTCAAGTCACCGGCGTTCTACATCGGTGCACTGGGCTCGCGCGGCAATACAGCCAAGCGCAAGGAACGGCTGGCACTGTTCGATCTGAGCCGAGCCGAGATCGAACGCCTGCACGGGCCGATCGGCCTCGACATCGGCAGCCGCACCCCAGCCGAGATCGCGGTGGCGATCCTGGCCGAGATCATCGCGGTTCGAAACGGCGTGGCGCTGAAGCAGAAAAAACCAGTCGCGGCCGTGGCGCAATGACGGAGCCCCCACGCTCACTGCGTTCGCTGCCCCCCGAGGGGTCGAGCAGTCGGCTTGGGAGCGGCCCGGCGCCGACGGTGTGATCCGCTGGCTCCGGGACGCCGACGATCCGCTGCCCGAAGCGCGCCTCGCGCTGGGCCGATCGAGCGACGCCCCCGGGCTCGTTGCGGCCGGCGGCGAGCTCGCGCCGGGTCGCCTGGCCGAGGCCTACTCGAAAGGCATCTTCCCTTGGTACAGCGAAGGCCAGCCGATTCTCTGGTGGTCGCCCGACCCGCGCATGGTGCTCCTGCCGGCCGAGTTCAAGCTGTCCCGCTCCCTGAAGAAGAGCCTGCGCCGGTTCGCGGCGACACCGAGCTGCGAGCTGCGCATCGACAGTGCCTTTCGCCGCGTCATCGGCGCCTGCGCAATGAAGCTTCGCGACGGCCAGCCCGGCACCTGGATCGTGCCCGAGATGATTGAGGCGTATTCCACCTGGCACGCCCTCGGCCGCGCGCACAGCTTCGAGACCTGGATCGACGGCGAGCTCGTCGGTGGTCTCTACGGCGTCTCGCTCGGCCGCATGTTCTTCGGCGAATCGATGTTCGCCGAGCGCACCGATGCGTCGAAGATCGCCCTGGCCGCGCTCGTCGCCTTCTGCCGCGAGCACGGCATCGAGACGATCGATTGCCAGCAGCGCACCGAGCACCTGGCTTCGCTGGGTGGCCGCGAGCTGCCGCGGCCGGAATTCCTGCGTCGTCTCGACACGGCCCTGGCGATGCCTTCGGTCGCCGATTGGACCTATGATTTGCGCATGTGGCGCCATCTCGGGATTGCAGTCGGACCAAACCTCGGGGACGCCGCGTCGTGATGACTCACCCGAAAGAGCTTCCGCTCGCCTCGCTGCAGTTCTATGCGACGGCGCCCTATCCCTGCAGCTACATTCCCGGCCGCATGGCGCGCTCGCAGGTGGCCACGCCGAGCCATCTGATTCACGCCGACGCGTATTCCGGACTGGTCGAGAACGGCTTTCGACGCAGCGGCATGTTCACCTATCGCCCCTATTGCGACGGCTGTCGCGCCTGCCTGCCGCTGCGCGTCCCGGTCCAGACCTTCAAGCCGACACGCAGCCAGCGCCGCGCGCGACGCGCCCACGCGCACCTCGAGGCGCGCGTGTTGCGCCTTTGCTTCGTGCCCGAGCACTACCAGCTCTACCTGCGCTATCAGGCCGGCCGGCACATCGGCGGCGGCATGGACCACGACTCGATCGACCAGTACACGCAGTTCCTGCTGCAGAGCCGCGTCAATTCCCGGCTCGTCGAGTTCCGCGAGCCCGAGGCCGACGGCCAGGGCACGCTCAAGATGGTGTCGATACTCGATGTGCTGAACGACGGCCTCTCCGCCGTCTATACGTTCTTCGAACCGGAGCCGAAGGCGAGCTTCGGCACCTACAACGTGCTTTGGCAGATCGAGCAGACGCAGGCGCTCGGCCTGAAGCACGTCTACCTCGGCTACTGGATCGACCGCAGCGGCAAGATGGCCTACAAGGCACAGTTCGGCCCGCACGAGTTGCTCGTCGGCGGCCAATGGCAGCGCGCCGATGCGCAACGAGCCCGCCACTCGATCTCGGAGGCTTGATGGCCATGGACTTCAACGTCACCCGAGAGCAGTGGATCGACCGCTTCGTCATCCGAATGAGCACCCTGCGCACCGGCAGCGAGCCCGATTCGTTCACCGAGCTGGCGCGGATGCTGTGGCCCTTGCGCGGCCAACTGGCGCCCGAAGCCGCGGCCGACTCCGAATTCGCGTCGCACGTCGCTTCCGATCCGTTCGAAAGCACGGAGCGGTTCGAGCGCACCGAACGCATCCCCGTGGAACGGCTGCAGACCGCCGAGGAATACGTCCGCGACAACGGCGAATGGATCGCCCGCTGCGTCGCCCGCGTCCTCCAGCTCGACCCGATCATCAAGGCCGATGAAGCGCGCCGCTCGGTAACCGATCTCGCCGAGCTCGAGCGCTGGCGCCTGATGAAGCCTGAGGCGGCCGCCGAGCAGCTCTACACGCCGATCAAGCCGCGGCCAAGCTAGGCTCGGTCAAGACGATGGCAAGGATCGAAGAACGACTTCGCGAGCTCGGCCTGGTGCTACCGGAACCGATGCGGCCTCCGGCCGGCGTTGCGTTGCCATTCAGCGTCGTGCGGCTGGTGGGCCGGCGCGCGTTCATCTCGGGGCATGGGCCGCAGAACGCCGATGGCTCGCTGGCCACACCGCTCGGCAAGCTCGGGCGCGAGCTGACGACCGAGCAGGGCTATGCCGCCGCCCGCCTGACCGCCTTGTCCATTCTCGGCAGCCTCGAGCGGGCGCTCGGCGATCTCGATCGCGTCTCTGCATGGAGCCGCGTTTTCGGCATGGTCAACTCGGCGCCCGGCTTCAATCGGCAGCCGAGCGTCATCAACGGCTTCTCCGATCTCATCCTCGAGCTCTACGGCACGGAAATCGGCGCCCACTCGCGCAGCGCCGTCGGGCTCGCCGAGCTGCCGTTCGACATTCCGGTGGAGATCGAAGGCGAAGTCGAGCTGACGCATTGAGCCGCGGCGCTAGACGCGCCGCGCTCGATGCTCCCAGAAAGGCTCGCGCAACCGGCGCTTGAAGATCTTGCCGGTCTCCTCGCGCGGCAGCCGATCGTGAAAGACGACGACGCGAGGCACCTTGAAATCGGCGAGGCGTTCGCGCAGGAAAAG
>JBDTIO010000079.1:0-4111 GCA_039936375.1 Caldimonas sp.
AGCGAGTTCTCGAGCGAGAGCCAGGAGGCGAGGCGCTTGGCCTTGTCGCGCGACAGGATGGTGTCGCCGTAACCGTTTTCGACGGCGTCGATGGCGACCGAGACGAAATCGCCGGGCTGGACTTCCAGTTCGCCGATGTCGTTCTTGAACTCTTCGATCGGAACGTAGGCTTCGGACTTCAGACCGGCATTGACGACGACGAAGTTGTGCTCGACCCGGATCACTTCGGCGGTGATGACCTCGCCGGTGCGCATTTCCGCCTTCTTGAGCGAGTCTTCGAACATCGCGGCGAAAGAGTCGGGGGCGAAGACTTCGGGCGCACGCGGCGCGGCAACTTGAGCTTCAGACATGTGCTTGAATTTTCATGCAGCTTGCGCTGCGGGTTAGGTTGTCGATCCGACGCTTCGATGTGCCATGCGGCACGAGGAGGGGAAGCGGCGGGCCTGCGGCCGGGTTTGCCGGCCGCTGTCTCACTCGTCCTTCAAACCGGCGATCGGTCGAAAGGCCGGCGCTCTTCCCAGGCTTCGAGCACCACATCGACCGAGGCTTCGATCGAGAGCGCAGAGTTGTCCAGAAGGAGCGCGCCTTCGGCTGGCTTGAGCGGTGCAGCGCTGCGATTTCTGTCGCGAGCGTCGCGCGCCTCGAGGTCGGCACGAAGACCGTCGATATTAGCGGAAATGCCCTTTGAAATCAATTGCTTGTACCTGCGCGCGGCACGTTCCTCGGCCCCCGCGGTGAGGAAAACCTTGAGCGTGGCGTCGGGGAAGACGACACTGCCCATGTCGCGGCCGTCGGCAACCAGGCCGGGCAGACGCCGAAAGCCGAGCTGGACGTCGAGCAGCGCCGTGCGGACCGCCGGCCAGGACGAGATGCGTGAGGCCAGGGCGCCCACCGATTCGAGCCGGAGCGCTTCGGTGACATCGCGCGGGCCGAGGAGGGTGCGGTCGGCGTCGAAATGGAGGTCGAGCTCCGAAGCAAGGCTGGCGAGCGCCGCTTCGTCGGCCGGGTCGACGTTGGCATCGAGCGCCGCGACCGCGGTGGCGCGGTAAAGGGCGCCGGAGTCGAGGTAGCGGTAGCCGAGTGCTGCCGCCGTGGCGCTGGCGAGCGTGCCCTTGCCCGACGCCGTCGGCCCGTCGACGGCGAGAACCGGTATCGCCGGCCGGCTCGTCGAGGCGACGGCGAAGAGTGTCTCGAAATAGTCGGGCCAGGTCTTGGCGACACAACGCGGGTCGAGGATGCGAACCGCGACCGGTGGCCGGGCCCCGGCCAAGGCGTTGAAGGCGGCTAGCGACATCGCCATGGCCACGCGATGATCGTCGTAGGTTTGCATCGCCGCGGCGCGCCAATGGGTCGGCGGCGCGATGCGCAAAAAGTCGGCACCTTCTTCGATCGCGGCGCCCAGCTTGCGAAGCTCGCTCGCCATCGCCGTCAGGCGATCGGTCTCCTTGACCCGCCAGCTGGCGATATTTCGCAAGGTCGACGGGCCATCGGCAAAGAGCGCCAGGACGGCCAGGGTCATCGCCGCATCGGGAATCGCGTTGCAGTCGAGGTCGATCGCGGCCAGTGGCCACCGGCCGCGGCGGACGGCAAGCCCCGAAGGGCCGGCCTCGATGCGGGCGCCCATGGCGCGCACCGCGTCGACAAATGCGATGTCGCCCTGGATCGAGCCGCTGCCGACGCCCTCGATGCGCAGCGGCGCGTCGGTGGCGGCGAGAGCGCCGGCAGCAATGAAATACGACGCCGACGAAGCATCGCCCTCGACGACGAACGTTCCAGGCGAGCGCGGCCGCTGGCCACTGCGCAGGCGAAAGTTTTGCTCGCCTTCGCGCTCGATTACGACGCCGAATGCGCCGAGCAGGGCGATCGTGATCTCGACGTAGGGCTTGGAGATGAGCGCGCCGTCGACCTCGACGATCGCATCGCCGCCTTCGCCTCGCAAAGGCAGAGCGAGCAACAGCGCGCTCAGGAACTGGCTGGAGACATCGCCGCGGACCCGGATCGGCGTGCCGAGCCGCAGACTCGCGCCGGCCGAAGAAATGAGCAAAGGCGGGAAACCTTCGCGCTCCAGGCAGTCGACGCGACAGCCGAGGCCACGCAAGGCGTCGACCAGGTCGCCGATCGGCCGCTCGTGCATGCGGGTCGTTCCGCGCAGCTCGAAGCTCGCGTCGCTGCTCGACGCGGCAATGATCGCGAGCGCCGCCGTCAACGGCCGCATCGCCGTGCCGGCGTTGCCCAGAAAGAGGGTCGCATGATTCGGCACCGGACGGCCACCGATGCCGTGGACGACCAGTCGGCCCGCAGCATCCTCGAAGCGGCAACCGAGCACGGCCAACGCGTCGATCATGACGCGCGTGTCGTCGGAGTGCAGCAGGCCTTCGATGGCCGTCGTTCCCGAGGCGAACCCCGCGAGCAGCAGCGCCCGATTCGAGATGCTTTTCGAGCCGGGCACCCGCACTGTGCCGGCGACGCGCTCCAGCGGCGGAACGTCGAGAAAGCGGGTCGTGAACACGAGCGCGCCGGGAAGGCTCAGCGATGCGTATTCGGCGTCGCGGAATTCATCTGCCAACCGGCGCGGGCGTCGCTCGCACTGCGGATCAGCGCTTCGAGCGCTTCGGTATTGCCGGTCTTGACGACATGCTCCATCGCGTCGAGGGCGTGGCGAAAGCGCTGCGTCTGCTTGAGGATCTCTTCGCGATTGGCCATCAGGATGTCGCGCCAGACCTCGGGGTTGCTGGCGGCGATGCGGGTGAAGTCACGAAAGCCGGGGCCGCCGAGTGAAAGATAGTCGCGCCCGGCGGGTTGCCGCGATACCGCGTTGAAGAAAGCGAAAGCGAGCACATGCGGCAGGTGGCTCACGGCCGCGAACGCGGCGTCATGGTTCTCCGGCGTCATGCGCAGCACGTGCGCGCCGATCGAGGCCCAGGTGTCGGTGGCTTTCTGGAGAAGCTCGACCGAGGTCTTCGGCAGCGGCGTCAGGATGACCTGGCGACCGTGATACAGCGACGCATCGGCGTGGGCGACGCCGGCCACTTCCTTGCCGGCGATCGGGTGCGCAGGCACGAACGAGCTGATCCGGTCCTTCAGGACGCGCCGTGCCGCATCGACGACGTCGCGCTTGGTCGAGCCGACGTCCATCATCAGCGTGCCGGGCTCGATCAGATGGCGGATCGCCTTGAAGGTCGCTTCGGTGGCCGATACAGGCACCGCGATGAGGACGATGTCGGAACCGGAGACGGCGAGCAGCGCCGACTCGGCTGCCGTGTCGATGACGCCGAGCCGCTTGGCCTGCTCGGTCGTCGACGGCGACTTGCTGTAGCCAACCACTCGACGCACCAGCCCGGCTCGCTTCAAGGCGAGCGCGAACGAGCCGCCCATGAGGCCGCAACCGATGACGCCAAGTTGCTGGAACATCAACGTGCGCGGTACGGCCGGGCGCCGGGGCACCCCAAGCCCGGCCGCGCCCCTTCGGGGGGCAGCGAACGAAGTGAGCGCGGCGGCTTCATGATGTCAGTGCGAGTCGACGGGATAGGTTCCGAGCAGCTTGAAGAAGGCGCAGACATCGCGCAACTCCTTCAAGGCAGCTTCGACCTCAGGCTGGTCCGGGTGACCCTGAAGATCGACGTAGAAGTAGTACTCCCACTGCCCCGATCGCGCCGGCCGCGATTCGAAGCGCGTCATCGAGACGCCGTGCTTCTTCAGCGGCACCAGCATGTCGTGCACGGCGCCTGGCCGGTTGGCGACCGAGACGACGAGGCTCGTGCAATCGTGTCCCGACGCTTTCGGCTGCGGATGCTCGCCCGGGTGGGCGACGATGGCGAAGCGCGTCCGGTTGTGGGCGTCGTCCTGGATCGCCGGCGCGACGATGTGCAAGCCGTACTCGCTCGCCGCCCGTTCGCTGGCCAGCCCGGCCAGCTTGTCGTCGAGGCTTGCCAGTCGCGCCCCTTCGGCGTTGCTCGCGACGGGCCGGCGTTCGGCATCCGGCAAGTGGTGGCTCAGCCAGGCGTGGCACTGGGCGAGCGCCTGCGGATGGGCGCAAACTGCTTCGATCCCGTCGGTCGATTCGACGCGGCGCAGCAGGTTGTGCCGCACATAGAGGCTGGTCTCGCCGACG
>JBDTIO010000080.1:0-5409 GCA_039936375.1 Caldimonas sp.
CGCGCCGGTGACGTGTGGGTGCCGCTGGCGCGCCGCCCGGTGCTGTTCGTCCTGGCACGCGCGCTCGCCGAGGCCGGGCCGGGCGACGTCAGCCGCGAGGCCCTGATCGCGCAGGCGTTTCGCACGCGCCACCCCGACGAGACGCATCGCGCGCGCTTGCGCGTCGAGATTGGCCGCCTGCGCAAACTGCTCGCGCCGCTGGCCGGCATCCAGGCCACGGCGCGCGGCTTCGCGCTCATGCCGCACGAGCAACGCAGCGTCGTCGTTCTCGTGCCGCCGATCGATGGCGACGAGGCCTCGCTGATGGCGCTGCTGGCCGACGGCGCGGCCTGGTCGACGTCGGCCCTCGCGCTGGCCCTTGGCGACAGCCAGCGTACCGTGCAGCGCGCAATGGCGGAGCTCGAGGCCACGGGCAGCGTGCGCTCGGTGGGCCGCACGCGGGCGCAGCGTTGGCTGGCGCCGCCGCTGGCCGGTTTCACGACGATCTTGTTACTCCCCACTTCGCTGCCACTCGGCTAGATTGCCTTCACCGCGCCAACCGGCGCACGTGAAGACAAGGAGCCGGGCCATGAGCCTCAGCACAGCCACCAACAGCCGACCCGAAGCACCGTTGCGTGCGGCCGAGATCGTTCGCGAGTACGGGCCCTTCGACGGAGCGATCAAGGTGAACGGCGTGAGCTACGACGGCCACCGCGTGTGGGCCGCCGTGGGTGGCACGATGGTCGCCTTCGAGCCCGAAAGCGGCGAGACGAAGCAGACCCTGGATCACGCCGGCGACGCGGGCACCGCCTTCGACGGCAAGCACCTCTGGCAGATCGCCGAGGCGCGCATCGACAAGATCGACCCCGCCACCGGCAAGGTCCTGGCTTCGATCCCCGCGCCCGGCCACGGCAGCGACTCAGGCATGGCCTGGGCCGAGGGCAGCCTGTGGGTGGCGCAGTACCGCGACAAGAAGATCCACCAGGTCGACCCCGCCACCGGCAAGGTGCTGCGCACCATCGAGACGAACCGCTTCGTCACCGGCGTGACGTGGGTCGACGGCGAGCTGTGGCACGGCACCTGGGAAGGAGACGAGAGCGAGATCCGCCGCATCGACCCGAAGAGCGGCGCCGTGCTCGACCGGCTCGCGATGCCGGCCGGCATGAGTGTGAGCGGCCTCGAATCCGACGGCGCCAATCTGTTCTATGCCGGCGGCGGCGCGAGCGGCAAGGTACGCGCCGTGCGCCGCTCGAAGGCCATCCAATCGTAATCATTGAAGGAGCGCAAGTCATGACCACCGCCACTGCCGAAGCCAACGTCACCGATCACACCATCGTCTCTGCGGACCGGTGGATTGCCGCCCGCAAGTCGCTGATGGCCCACGAGAAGGAGCTCACGCATCTGCGCGACCAGGTGGCCCGCGAGCGCCGCGCGTTGCCCTGGGAACGCGTCGAGAAGCACTACGTGTTCGATGCGCCCGAGGGCAAGCGCTCGCTGGCCGACCTCTTCAAAGGTCGCAGCCAGCTGCTGGTGCAGCACTTCATGTTCGGCCCCGGCTGGGAGCAAGGTTGCCCAAGCTGCTCGTACATGGCCGACCACGCCGACGGCATGAACGTGCACCTGGAGCATCGCAACGTTTCGTTCGTCGCCGTCTCGCGCGGGCCGCTCGCCGACCTCGAGCGCTTTCGCGCGCGCATGGGATGGAAGTTCAGGTGGGTTTCGTCGTCTGCCAACGACTTCAACAAAGACTTCCACGTCAGTTTCGATCCCGACGATCGGGTCGACGGCAAGGTCGACTACAACTACGGCAAGACCGGCTTCCCGAACAGCGAAGCGCCCGGCATCAGCGTCTTCTACAAGGATGATGCGGGCGAAATCTTCCACACCTACTCGACCTTCGGGCGCGGCGTGGAAGTGATGATCGGCACGTACGACATGCTCGACCTCGTGCCCAAGGGCCGCGACGAGCGCGATGACGTGCCCAACAAGATGGAATGGGTGCGTCACCACGATCGCTACGAGCCGGCACCGGCGGTGAAGGCGGGATCGTGCTGCGCGTCGAACGCCTGAACGGCGTGCACGAGCCGAACGCGAGCACACCATGGCGAGCCTCTGGCCGTGGCTCGCCGTCGCCGGGCTCGGTGCGCTGCACGGGTTGAACCCGGCCACCGGCTGGGCTCTCGCCGCCGCGTGGGGCGTGCGCTCACGTGATCGAGCGCAAGCGCTGCGGGCCTTGCTGCCGATCGGCGTGGGACATGTGGCATCGATCGCGCTCGTGGCAGGCGCGGTGGCGATCGGCGTGTCGCTCGATCGCACCGTGCTCGAAGCGATGGTGGTCGGGCTGCTGGTCGTCGCCGTGCCGCTTCATTTCTCGCGCCGCGAGTCGCTTCGAAGGCGCGCCCCGGCCGGGCAGGCGACGCTGGCGCTCTGGTCTTTCCTGATGTCGACCGCACACGGCGCGGGGCTGATGCTGGTGCCGGCACTGATGCCGCTCTGCCTGGCAAGCTCTTCGACCCGAAGCATCACGGCATCGGGCTCGCTGCTGCTGGCGCTCGCCGCTGTCGGTGTGCACAGCGCGGCGATGCTCGCCGTCACCGGGGCCGTCGCCGTCGGCGTTTGCCGCGGCGTCGTGTGGCGGAGGTGGTCGGCCTTCGGCCACGATCGACGCGACTGGCGGCGCGCCGATTCGCCGTCAAGCGCGTGACGCCGCGGCGAGCCAGCCCAAGCCTTCCGAGGTCGAGCCCCGGGGTCGGTATTCGCAACCGACCCAGCCGTCGAATTTCAACTCGTCGATGACGCGAAAGAGGTACGCGTAATGAAGCTCGCCGACGTCGGGCTCATGCCGCTGCGGCACGCCGGCGATCTGGATGTGGCCGACGCGCCCGCTGGGCAGATACTGGCGCAGCTTCATGGCCACGTCGCCCTCGACGATCTGGCAGTGGTACAGATCCATCTGCACCTTCAGGTTGGCGGCGCCGACCTCGGCGACGACGGCGTGCGCCTCGTCCTGCCGGTTCACGAAGTAACCGGGCACGTCGCGCGTGTTGATGGGCTCGATGAGCACGTCAACCTTCCTCGCCGCCGCTTGCGTTGCGGCCCAGGCCAGGTTGTCGAGATAGGTTCGCCGCAAGACCTTGCGATCGGTGCCCGCCCGGATCAGGCCGGCCATGACGTGGATGCGAGGGCAGCCGAGCGTGTCGGCGTAGTCGAGAGCGCGCAGCACGCCGGCACGAAACTCGTCTTGCCGCCCCGGCAGGCAGGCCAGGCCACGCTCGTTCGCGGCCCAGTCGCCCGGCGGCGCATTGAACAGCACCTGGCGCAGGCCCGACGCCCTCAGGCGCCACGCCAGCTCGTCGGCCGGATGCTCGTAGGGGAACAGGTATTCGACGGCCGTGAATCCGTCCTTCGCGGCCGCCGCAAAGCGATCGAGGAATGCGTGCTCCGTGTACATCATGCTCAGGTTGGCGGCAAAGCGGGGCATGACGTGGCTCCTACCAGCGCGCGCCGAAACAGGCGCGCAGTTCTTCGATCCGCGAATCGGACAGCGGTGCCGGGCGCGGCTGGGTCATCAGCCAGAGCTTCGCCGTTTCCTCGAGCTCTTCCAGCGTCGCCATCGCCTCGGCCGGGCTGCGATGCCAGACGTTGGGGCCGAGCCGCTCGAGCAACACGGCGCGAAGGGCGACACCGTTAGCGCGCCGGCGCTCGATCGCCTGGGCGACGAGCTCGGCCACCTCCGGATCGCCCGGCCGGTGATACGGGATCATCGGCACGTGCCCGACCTTCATCACGTAGTAAGGCGTGATAGGCGGCACGACGTCATCGGCGCTCCATGCGCCTGCCAGCGAAAGCGCGACCAGGTGCGTCGAATGCGTGTGAATGACGCAGCCGGCCTCGGCCTCGGCTGCGTAGATGCGGCGATGCAGCGCCAGCGTCTTGCTGGCGGGCGCGCCGCTCCGATGCGTGCCGTCGCCAGCGACCTTGGCGAGTGCGGCCGGATCGAGAAAGCCGAGGCAGGCGTCGGTGGGCGTGATGAGAAACCCGTCGGAGAGCCGCGCGCTGATGTTGCCCGCGGTTGCGTGCGCGTAGCCGCGCTCGAAGAGAGACCGGCCGACGCGGCAGATCTCTTCGCGCAAGTCGGCTTCGGTCATGTCGTCAGCTCCGCGAAGGCCTGAGTGAAGAAATCGGCGCCGCCAAAATTGCCCGACTTCAAGGCGATATGCAGGCCTTCGCCGCCGGCTGCCGGGCTCGCCGCGTGGCACCACGGCACGCCGGGCTGGATCTGGCCGCCGATCTGCAGCCGCTCGATGCCGAGTGCCTGCACGCAGGCGCCCGAAGTCTCGCCGCCGGCGACGACGAGCTGGCGCACGCCCTGCTCCACCAACTGGCGCGCCGCCGCTGCGAGCACGCGCTCGACCAGCGCGCCGGCGTGCTCGACGCCGAGTTGCGCCTGCACCGATTTCACGGCGCCCGGATCGGCGGTGCTGTAGATCAGCAAGGGTCGCTCGGGGTGCACCCGCCATTCGCTGTCGGCCCATTCGGCCCATTCGGACAGGAGCTTGGCGGTGCCGCCCTCCATGGCCGCCAATGTCAGCGGGTCGAGCGCGCGTGCCGCGCCGCCCGCCCGAACGAAGGTCGTGACCTGCGCGCTCGTTGCGCTCGAGCAGCTGCCCGAGACGATCGCCTTGCGACCCTTCGCTGCGGGCAAACGCGCCGATTCCGGCGACGGCGCAATGCCCCAGTTGGCCGGCAAGCCGATCGCAAGGCCCGAGCCGGCGCAGACCACGGGCAAGGCCTTTACGGCAGCACCCAGGCGAACGAGGTCGTCGTTGCTCACCGCGTCGGCGATCGCGATCGCGAACCCCTGCGCGGCGAGACTCTCCATGCGCGCGGCGATGGCGGCCGGCGAGTCGGCCACCGTGCGGTAGTCGATGAGGCCGACCCGGCGCCCGGCCTCGCGATCGAGCTGTGCCTGTAGCACGCGGACGAGATTGGCATCGGTCATCGGCGTCAGCGGATGATCGCGCATGCCGCTCTCCGAGAGCAGCACGTCGCCGACGAACAGGTGGCCCTTGAAGACGGTGCGGCCGTTGTCGGGGAAGGCGGGCGTCGCAATGCTGAAGCGGCAGCCGAGCTCGCTCATCAGCGCTTCCAGCACCGGGCCGATGTTGCCGCGCGGCGTCGAGTCGAACGTCGAGCAGACCTTGAAGTAGATTTGCCGCGCGCCCTGTGCTCGCAACCACCGGCAGGCGGCCAGCGACTGCGCTACCGCGTCTTCGGCCGCGATGGTGCGCGACTTCAGCGCTACCACCACGGCGTCGGCGTCGAGGCTTGCCGTCTCGCCCGGCACGCCGATCGTCTGGACGGCGCGCATGCCGGCGCGCACGAGGTTGTTGGCCAGGTCGGTGGCGCCGGTGAAATCGTCGGCGATGC
>JBDTIO010000081.1:0-3582 GCA_039936375.1 Caldimonas sp.
CGCCTGCAGGAATCGACCTTCGACTGCATGGTGATGGACCTGCACCTGCCCGACCTGAGCGGCTACGAGCTGCTCGAGAAGATGGCGTCGCGCGACGACGTGTCGTTTCCGCCGGTCATCGTCTACACCGGCCGCACCCTCACGCACGACGAGGAGCAGCGGCTGCGCCGCTATTCGAAGTCGATCATCGTCAAGGACGTGCGCTCGCCGGAGCGCCTGCTCGACGAGGTGACGCTCTTCCTGCACCAGGTCGAATCGAACCTGCCGCCCGAACGCCAGCGCATGCTGCGCGAGGCGCGCGATCGCGAGGCCAGCCTCGACGGCCGGCGCATCCTCGTCGTCGAAGACGACGTACGCAATGTCTTCGCCTTGTCGAGCGTGCTCGAGCCGAAGGGCGCCGTCGTCGTCATCGCCCGCAACGGCCGCGAAGCGATCGAGGTCCTGGAGCGGGGCCAGCGAGTCGGCGGCGAGGCCATCGACCTCGTGTTGATGGACATCATGATGCCGGAGATGGACGGCTACACCGCGATGCGCGAGATAAGGAAGCGCGCCGAGTGGAAGAAGCTGCCGATCATCGCGCTGACGGCCAAGGCCATGAAAGACGATCAGGAGAAATGCGTCGCCGCCGGCGCCAACGACTACATCGCCAAGCCGCTCGACGTCGAGAAGCTGCTTTCGCTGGTACGGGTATGGATGCCGAAATAGATGTCGTGGCGCGGGCCTCGGCCGAGCGCGACTTCGAGATCGAGATGCAGCTGCTGGTCGACGCCATCTTCCTCAAGTACCACTACGACTTCCGTGCCTACGCCGGTGCGTCGATGCGGCGCCGACTGGCCTCGGCGATGACCCATTTCGACTGCCGCTCGCTGTCGCAGCTGCAGGACAAGGTGCTGCACGAGCCGACGCTGTTCCCGCGGCTGCTCGACTTCATGACCGTGCAGGTGAGCGAGATGTTTCGCGACCCGGCGTACTTCCTCGCCATTCGCCAGTCGGTCGTGCCGCTGCTGCGCACGTATCCGTCGCTGAAGATCTGGGTCGCCGGTTGCAGCTCCGGCGAAGAGGCGTATTCGTTCGCCATCCTGCTGAGCGAAGAAGGCCTGCTGGCGCGCAGCATCATCTACGCGACCGATATCAATCCGCAGGCGCTGAAGCAGGCCGAGGCTGGCATCTATGGCGTCGAGCGGATCACCAGCTTCACCGACAACCACCGCGCCTCGGGAGCCGCCACGTCGCTCTCCGAGTACTACACCGCCGCCTACGGGCGCGCCGCCTTCGACAAGTCGCTGCGCAAGCACATCGTCTTCTCGGATCACAGCCTGGCAACCGACAGCGTCTTCGCCGAGGTGCAGCTCGTCTCGTGTCGCAACGTGCTCATCTATTTCAATCGCGAGCTGCAGGACCGCGCCGTCGGCCTGTTCGCCGAGGCGTTGTGCCGCAAGGGCTTTCTCGGCATCGGCGCCAAGGAATCGCTGCGTTTTTCGTCGCACGCCGATGCCTTCGACGAACGGGTGCCGGGCGAGAAGATCTATCAGAAGAAGGCCGAGGCATGAGCGCCGCTGGGCCGCCACGAGGCGCGAACGCCTCCTTGGGGGGCAGCGCCGCGGGGCCAGCCGCAAGCGTGGGGGCTCCATGAGCACGGACGTCTCGCTCGCCGACCGGGTCGACGCGATCGTGATCGGCGCTTCCGCCGGGGGGGTCGAGGCACTCTCCGTGTTGTTGCCGGCACTGCCGCGCGGCACCGTCGCGCCGATCTTCATCGTCTTGCACCTGCCGCGCGACCGGCCGAGCCTGCTGGTCGACATCTTCCAGGCGAAGTGCGCGCTGCCGGTCCGCGAAGCCGACGACAAGGAGCCTGTTGAAGCGGGCACGGTGTACTTCGCGCCGCCCGACTACCACCTTCTGCTCGACGCCGGGCCCATGCTGGCGCTCTCGGCCGACGCGCCGGTGCACTACTCCAGGCCGTCGATCGACGTGCTGTTCGAGTCCGCCGCCGTCGTCTACGGCGAGCGGCTTCTCGGCATGGTTCTCACCGGGGCCAACGAAGATGGCACCGCCGGATGCGAAGCGGTCCGGCGCGCGGGCGGCCTGACGCTCGTGCAGCATCCGGACAGCGCCCAGTCTTCGACGATGCCGGCCTCGGCGCTGCGCCGAGTCGAGACGAGCTCCGTCCTCAGCCTCGAAGCGATCGCCGAGCTGCTCGGCACGCTCGCCACCGCCCCGCGGCCAGCAGGCGGCGGGGCCCGCGCCGGCAAACGGATGCAGGCACGCTGAGATGGCGACGACTGTCACTTGCCTGATCGTCGACGACCTCGACGAAAACCTGCTGGCCCTGGCCGCCTTGCTCGCCGAGCCGGGCGTTCAGGTGCTGCAGGCCCGCTCCGGCGCCGAGGCGCTCGAGCTGCTGTTGGTGAATACCGTCGCGCTTGCCATTCTCGACGTGCAGATGCCCGAGCTCGACGGCTTCGAGCTGGCCGAGCTGATGCGCGGCAGCGAGCGAACGCGCCACATACCGATCATCTTCGTCACCGCCGGCGTCGGCGACGAACGGCGGCTCTTCACGGGATACGAGATGGGTGCGGTCGACTTCCTGCACAAGCCGATCGAATCGCACGTTCTGAAAAGCAAGGCGCGTATCTTCTTTCAGCTGCATCGACAGAAGCTGCAACTCGCCGAAGACCTGCGCCAGCGAACGGAAGCCCTGCGTCTGAACGAGCTGTTCATGGCGATGCTCGGGCACGATCTGCGCGGCCCGCTGAGCGCCATCGCGATGGCGACGACGGTGCTCGAGAAGAAAAGCCACGACGAGCGGCTGCGGCAGCTGGCCGGGCGTGCGCTGACGAGCGTGCGCAGCATGAGCCGCATGATCGAAGACATTCTCGACCTGGCGCGAGCGCGGGTCGGCGGCGGCATCGCCGTGCGACGCGTACCGTGCGACCTCGAGACGTCGATCCGTCGCGTCGTCGACGAACGCCGCGACGCCCACCCCGAGCAGCGGGTCGACTGGCTCGCCGAGGGCGAGTTCGCCGGCGAGTGGGATCTCGATCGGCTCGCCCAGGTTGCCTCCAATCTTCTCGGCAACGCGCTGCGCCATGGCACACCCGGCGCACCGGTGCGGGCGCATCTCGACGGCACCGATCCCGTTGCGGTGGTGCTGTCGGTCAGCAATTCAGGGCGCATCGGGGACGAGCTGCTGCCGCATATCTTCGACCCGTTTCGCGGTCGTGAAGAGCGCGCCGGCCGCAGCGGCGGCCTGGGCATCGGCCTCTACATCGTTCAGCAGATCCTGGCCGCGCACGGCGGCACGGTGAGTGTGAAGTCAGGCGACAACGACCAGACCGAGTTCCGCGTCCGCCTGCCGCGCCGCATGCATCCGGAGATCTGACATGACGACGAAACAGCCCGCCAAGCCGGCCCGCATCCTCGTCATGGAAGACGAAAGCGACATCCTCGAAGTTCTCAAGCTCCTGCTCGAGTACGAAGGCCATCACGTCGTCACCGCCAGGGACGGACGTGCCGCGCTGGCCGCAGCTGCCGCCAAGTCCTTCGATCTGGTCGTGATGGACATCTCGATGCCCGACATGA
>JBDTIO010000082.1:0-6318 GCA_039936375.1 Caldimonas sp.
CTCCTTGGCGGGTTGAGTCCCAGCCAAGGGTGGCACGCAGGCACGCGTCAAATAATGCGCAGCAAAACGACGCCTGACCCCAGTCGGGCCAAGCTTCGCTCGGCATCCTTCACATTATTCGGTCCTACTGATTACCACGCTAATCGCGAGCTTGCGATTAGAGCGGCGCGCCACCGAGCGACCACAGAGCGTTTTGCAGGCCCTCGGCCAGCGCCACGTAGCTCTCGCCGCCCAGGATGACGTGGGCGTGCTCGAAGCCCGAGCAAACCAGCCTGAAGTGGTACAGCCGATGATCCAGCAGCAGGCCCGCCACCGTGACGCCCAGGTCGCCCATCTCGGTGAAGTCGGACAACCCCATGCGGCCGGCTTCGTGCACCTGGCGGAATATCACCGCTCTTTCGGGACCATTCAAGGCGCGCCATGACCGGATCCGGCGCTCGAGCGTTCGGCGAACGCTCCGTGCGAACTCGGGATGGCGTCGCCTCAACTCGTCGAATATCGCCACAGCCCCGATGCCGGGCGCCGCCTGGAGCAACGGGACCACTTCGGCGTCGAAGATGTCAACGAGCGGGTCTGGACGCCGGCGCTCGCGGCGGGCCTTCTTGTCGGACGGTAGCCGCGGGTCGTGTTCGATACGGTATGCGCTGGCGACGCTGATTCCAGCCTGGGCGGCCGCAACCGGCAGCGCCTTGGAGAGCTTGAGCTTCATATACAACCTCATCTGATGATCGTGGATGTGACGTCCAGGCACGGCCGGGCCTCGCAAGATCGAGAAACCCCTTCGTACCTGATCCACCGCGATCACCGACGAGGCCCCACTACGGGGCAACTTCTCGCCAGTGCGGGCGGAAGCCTGTCGGGCTACGCCCGCCAGCCTCCCGCCCGCACATTCCTTCTCACCTTGATTGACGCGCTCTTCTCACCCTGATTGACGCGCGGCAGAGCAAGGGCGGATGATGCGCGCCCAGTGGGCTGTGACGACGCAGCCAGGCCGCTACAAGGCGTCATTTGCACGATGCCAGCTTGTTCTGCGACGCCACAGCACTCAGCCGCACATGACGAAGGGCAACGTCAGCGTCATCAACGACCGAACGGTTCTATCGCAGCCCGTTCAAGGGTTGTGCAGCGCCGGGTACGTCTGGGTCCGGGCCCAGCATCAAGACCATCGCTCACCGGCACGGCCCGTCGTCTCGCCGAGCACTGGCCGGGGCAGCAAGACACTCGCACTGATAGCTTGGTCGGTTCACACACAAAAGAAGTCACGCAGCCATATGGGTTACCGAAGCAGGGCAGCACTGCAGGCTTTACGCCGTTGAATGCGAATGCGAGGTACGCTGCCCGTTCGAGACTACTCGGACCCGGCTTCGCGCCGAGCGCGCAACATGGCAGTTGTTGCAGGCAGTTCGTTGTTCCGCGCCTCATCGCACCTGTCGGGCGGCGCGATAGCCCAATAGATTCGACTTCCAGGTGGCGGCGAGACCGAGCTCACGTCCAGGAAGTCGACAATAGACACGCCCTGATGCGGTAGCTTGGTTGGATCAGTTGAGACATAGACGGCCCCGAAGCGCTGGAGATCGCGGCGCTGTATCCACGGCGACTTCATGAAGTCACCGTCTTCGAGAACCTTGGCGATGCCCCCGTTGTAGACAGAGACCATGCCGGCCTCGAACGTCGGCCCGACGATGAGGTTCAGCGGACAAAGCGTGTCGTTCCTCCAGTCCCGAAGGACAGCATCGGCCAGCACCTGGGCTGGGTATTGTTGGTCCATCCGGGTCGTTGCTTTGCCAATCGATAGGTCGACCGCGGTCAAGGCAAAGCCGAGAAGGACGGCGTGCACTGACAACGCGGCCAGCAGCCAACTTCCGCTTGCCACCGGGATGAAAGGTCTAAGGCGCCACGCAAGCCAGAGGGTCGCAAACTGCAAAGCCTGGTAGCCCCAGTGATTCTGTAGCTCGATCCCGAAGAGCGGCCCGGTGAGCACGGTAACTGCCAGCGGAAACCCTACGAGTCCGAACAGCCAGGCGCGACCGCGCCGAGGAGCGACGAAGGATCCGCTGCCGCGACTGCCGGGAAGGATGCTCAGCACACCCAAAAGGCACAGCGGGCCCAGCATGAAGCGCAACTGCTGCGCAAGAAAACTCATGACGTTCAACGCACGCGCCGGCAAAGAAAGCATTCTTCCCTGTTGCGTGGCGTAGTCGATCGCGGCTCCGTGCCCACTGAGAAGCCATAGAAGATGCGGCACCAGCAGCGCTGTCGCGACCAACAAGGCGAATGCCGCGCCGCGCTTGGCCGCTCCCGTTTTGAGCTCCCCTGCTAGCGAGGCGCCGACGAAAATGCCAGCAAGGGGAACCACCGCCTGATATTTCGACAACATGGCAAGGGCGGCTGCCATGCCCGCAATACCCCACCACGCAAACGGGTGCCGTTCAGTGGCCAGAGCACGGAGCACGCACCAAGCCGTCGCGCTGACGGTGAGTAGCATCACCGAGTTGTGATTGAAGAGGGATGCGCGTGACGAGAACGCATGCATCAGACTCAGGAGCAAGAGTGCGAGGGCGGCGACTGCCTCGCCAAACAGTCGCCTACCGACGCCGTAGGTGAACAAGGCGGTGCCGACGAAGCAGCAAACCGCTAGCACGTAGGTCCACCACGCCGATGGCCCGAACAAGGAGATCGTCGCTGCCAACATCCAGGTCGGCAGAGGCGGATGCTTGTGGTAGCCCCACTCGACACCGTGCGCCCAGACGTATTGCTCGAGGTGATCGCCCCATTGGTTAGGGCTGGTGGCCGCCGTCGTGCCGACCCAGGCTAGGACGGTCAGCACTACGAAAAGAGGCGCGAATCGAAGGACTGCGCGCGAGTCGATACGGAGCGGTGCGACGCTGACTAGGCCCGCACGCTCGCGCTGAAAATAGCTGACCTTTGGCTCGGACACCTAGTGCCCTCTCGAGCCATTCTTTGATGTCCGATTGTAAAGGACAGGTTAACGAACGCGAAGCAAAATGGCCACTCGTCGCTGCGCGCGCCGACGGGCTCACGCATTGCTACGATGACAGTCAATGACCGTTTTTCAGATCCTTGTTCTCGGCCTCGTTCAAGGAATCGCCGAACTGCTTCCTGTCTCGAGCTCGGCGCACGTGATCGCCGCCGAGAAGCTCATGGGCTTGGACCCGGCGGCTCCCCAGATGACGTTCCTGCTCGTCATGCTGCACACGGGAACCATGTTCGCCGTGATCGGCTATTTTTGGAGCGCCTGGTACGCACGGTATTTCGCGTCGAGGGAGGCCTTTCTAAGCAACGCCAGGCTCGTGGTCGTGGCGACCGCAATGACAGGCGTCGTCGGCATTCTCTTGCTCTTGCTGATCGAGCGTGTCGTTCTGCGCGGCTCGCCGAAGGCAGAGGTCGAGCAGCTGTTCGGCAACGTCTACGTGATGGCAACGGGGCTCGCTGCCGCTGGGGTCATGATCATCGTCTCGGGGCTGAAGTCGAAGCAGCAGGGAAGCGGCCCGCTCGGCTGGCGCCAGTCAGCCTGGATCGGCGCCGTGCAGGGTATGTGCCTGCCGTTTCGAGGCTTCTCCCGATCGGGCGCGACGATCTCGACCGGGCTCTTGCTCGGCATCGAGCGCCTGCGAGCGGAGGAATTCAGCTTCGCACTTGCCGTCGTGCTGACGCCGGCGGTCATCGCCAGGGAAGGCTATCGGTTGTTCAAGACGGCGGGCAGCTCAACGGAGGTCATGGCGTTGCTCTGGCCCAGCCTGCTGGGAATGGCCTGTAGTTTCGTGGCCGGCTGGCTGGCTTTGCGCTGGTTGTCGACCTGGCTGGAGCGGGGGCGTTGGCATTGGTTCGGCTACTACTGCCTATTCGCGGCGGTTGCGATTCTTGCCCTTGGCAGATGAAGCGCTCCATGACCGCGCTGAATTGGCGCAGAAACCGCTTCATTCGCCAGCTGCGCATCCGGCCGCGGCTCTACATCTCTTTAGCTGCGGCGGTTGCGGTCGAACTATTCTTGCCCCTATCCACCGCAAGCCACTCGATCACTCGCTTGTTGCTGGCCTGGAACGTTGGCACGGTGCTCTATGTGATTCTGGCTGCGATCATGATGATCCGCTCCTCTCATCAGCATATGCGGCATCGTGCGCAGCTTCAAGACGATGGCCAGCTGATCATCCTGCTGCTTGTCGTGATCGCCAGCGTGGCAAGCTTGGCTGCGATCGCGGGCGAGCTGGTGGTCGTCAAAGACATGCATGGCCTTTTGAGGATCGCGCACATCACCCTGGCCGGAGTAACGGTGCTTTCCTCTTGGGCCTTCATTCAGGTCATGTTTTGCCTGCATTACGCCCACGACTTTTATGCCGCGGCGTGCCATGGTCGGCCTCCAGGCCTGCAGTTCCCGGCCGACGATCATCCCGACTACGGCGACTTCTTTCACTTTGCGGCGGTGATCGGAACTTCCGGTCAGACGGCCGACGTCAACTTCTCATCCAAACCCATGCGGCGCATAGGCACCGTCCACTGCATCCTGGCTTATCTGTTCAACACGACCGTGCTCGCGCTGCTGATCAACATCGGAGCCGGGTTGTTTTGATGAGGCAAAAGCCCGAGATGAGATCATCGACGCAGTCACGCGGCTTCACGCCTGAGGCGTTTTTCCACAGCGACTCGTATGCTCGATCTCTCCGTCGCACCGCATCCGCTATTGCATGAGTTCTCTAACCTCGATCGACCGACCTGGCCGGAATGACCGGCGCGGAGCGCGTACCATTGGCCGCGGCACGGAATGTGGACGGCATTGCCGTTGTGGAAGCTACTCGGGGTTCAGCGCCGAGGACATGATCGGGATGCGGGCGTTCAGGCGGTTTCAGCAGGTGCTGCCGATGCCAAACCGCGCCATCTATAGGGTCGAGCAGATGGCCTCCGGACAGCGGTCGCTGCAGGGACTAGAGGCCATCATGCGAGTTGTTGCTGCGATCGCGTCGTGAAGCACGGCACTGAAACGCTTTTGATCATCCTGGCCATTGTTCTGGTCTTTTTCCTGCTTTTGTACTTTGCTTGGCCGGCACTCAGTTAAGTGAGCCGGCGACTTCAGGTTGCCGGCTTTTTTGTTGTCTGGCCTTGGCCGGGGTTGGCTCGGCCGAAGCTTGACGTTGGAGCTTAGAGCTCAAGGTCGCCTACTTTGAATCTCTACAACGACCGGACTCTTTCAACGGTACGGACGGTGAGCCACAAAAGCATTGCCGCGCCCGCCAAATAGAGATAGTCGGCTTTGCCAAGCTCAACCTTGTTGCTGCGCAATATTGCATAGGCGGTCATAAGGTGGAAATAGAAATTGGGCCAGTGTCCAGTCACGGGCATCTTGCTCTGCGGTCAGGTCGAAAATCATGCCGCTCGGAAGTTCGCGCGCGATGGATCTGTCTGAGTCTGCATCGAGCGTGTCTGGGGCGACGCCGTCTAGCACCGCGATAGCTTCATCGATCCTGGCTTGAGCATCCGAGAGCGAACTGGGCCGCTCACCTGCATTCCGCCCTTCATCGAGAAGTTCAGCAAGAGATTCCGGAAAAGCCTGTCCTCTAAGCCGGAATACTGCTTCTTGAGCCTGCAAGCAGGCAAACCGAATCACCGAATCTCAGTCGATAGAGGAAACATGCCGGGCGCGAGACGCACGGATAGCAGCGCTTCCGCATCTGCTTTCGGCATTTGTGCATGTGCCCTCTTCAGCCAGCCTGAGAGCGCTTTCAGCATTTGCGTATAGGTGGGGACGAGGAGCTCTGTTAGTAACATGGATTTCCTTTCTCCTGAACGGATTTCAGCGTGTCGGCACACAACCAAGTTGTTTCATAGTCATCAGACTGTCCACAAGATTCCACGTCCGGTCGATATGTCCACCGGCATTGAATCGTCTGGTGAGAATTTGATCGAAGTCAGCCGTTTCGATTGGCGATCTCGAATAGGGCCCTGACTCCCTGATCGCAACGACCTAACCGGCGACGCGCCTCTTTGCGCGATCCGATCCCGCATCCTTCGGGTTCGACGGCTCGACGATCGTATGGGCCGCCGAGGCGGGATCACTCTCGCGGGCAGGAGGAGTCAAACTCCTGGCCTCCAGATCCCTGAGCACCCGGCCGTGCGTGATCGGCCGAAACCGGTACCCCGGCTTCAGCAGCCCGCGCTCCTTCTGGAGAAACGCGAGGACCGTCGCCGCCGAATTCACCCAGTCGCGTCCACCGGTTTCGGCAAAGCCCGGCCCTCCGGTCGACCCGCGTTCGCCCAGCGCGTGATCCTTCGAATCCTTGCCCATCCAGAAACCGAGCATGACGC
>JBDTIO010000083.1:0-3270 GCA_039936375.1 Caldimonas sp.
GCAGGGGAGGGCGGTGGGGCCTTCAACGTCTTCATCATGCGTGCGAACTGGTTTTCGCTGGAGCAGACCGAGGGGGCGGAGTTCGTTCCGGAGATCGTCGTGCCGAGCTGGGATGCGGCAACCGCCCTCGGCGCGCTTGGCATTGTCGAGGAGCCGTTCCAGAGCGTCCAGGGCAACGTGCTGGGCTACGCCACGACGAAGGGGTCTATCGCCATCAGTCCGCTGAACCCGCTTAAGCATAAGACGCGCTTTCATGAGATGGCGCACATCGTTCTCGGCCACACCGAAGAAGCGGCGATGACCGACACGCCGGCGACACCACGCGACATCCGCGAGGCCGAGGCCGAAGGCGTGGCCTACATCCTTTGTGCGCTGCTCGATCTTCCGGGACAGGCCGAAAGCCGTCATTACATCCAGTCATGGCTCGACGGCCGCGAGTTGCCAGAGAAGAGCGCTCGCAAGGTCTTCGGTGCAGCCGACAGGATCATGAAGGCCGGACAGCCAGTCAGCCACTGAGGCAAGACGTGCAGGCCTCGGGCACTGATCGAGGCGTTTTCTTTCATCCATCAAGCAAGGAGTTCTCATCATGGCAACGCTCAACAAAGTTCAGCTCATCGGCAACCTGGGTCGTGACCCGGAGACGCGCTACACCCCGAACGGCACGCCGGCTTGCACCGTCAGCCTGGCGACAACCAACGCCTGGACCGACAAGCAGTCCGGTGATCGGGTCGAGGAGTCGGAGTGGCACCGAGTCGTTTTCTTCGGCCGTCTGGCCGAGGTCGTGGCCGAGTACACGAGGAAGGGTCGACCGCTCTACGTCGAAGGGCGGCTACGCACGCGCAAGTGGCAGGACAAGGACGGCCGGGATGTCTACACGACCGAAATCGTCGCGAGCGAGATGCAGATGCTCGGCACGAAGCCCGACGATGGCAAGCCGCTGGCCAAGCAGCATGCGGGCACGGAGGCGCCGCACCCGCCCGGGACGGATGACGACGTCCCGTTCTGAGACCGGATGGGCAGCCTTCGGGGGCTCAGGTTGTCAAGCCCGTTGGCGAGGCGGAGTCGGTCGAGTCGGCGACTCCGTTGGTGCCAAGTTCAAGAAAGCGGAGGCCGTGAAAAAGGCTGAGCCCGCTGGCGGGGACACGTTGGTTGCCAACGACGCTGCGGCAGCGAGTCGACTGAGAATGGGCGCCCGGGTGACGAGCCCGGGCTACCATTGAGCGCGTTGCTGTATCCAGGCACAACGAAGTGGTCGGCGGTTCAAGCTTCGAGAGTCCAGGGCGCGTCAGGTTGCTTTCCAGCTCCCAGGAGGCTGAGCTAGCGGCTTGCCGGGCTGACGGCGCCAATGCGCGCCGAAAAGGCGTCGCGCATTTCAGCAACCCGCACATGGACTCCCCGCTGTTCGTACTACCGTTCAGCGCACCGGCCGAGGAGTTTCAGCTCGACCGCGTAGAGGCGTGGTGGGACGGCTGGGAAAGTGCCGGTCGAGTGGCATCGGGCGAGCAGCGAAACGATGTCGCCTGAGCCGATAAACCGCCAGCGGCTCTTCTCAAAGCTGAGCGAGGTCTCAGCGAAGAAGCCTACCGACAAGCCGTTGGACAAGCCCCCCTTCGTGTCGGAAGAGGAGTGGCTGCAGGCGGTCTTGGAAGGCACGAAGCGGATGTCGCACGACGAGGCCTTTCGCCTGGAGATCGCGCGACAGCTTTCCTGAGCACCTCGGAGGAGGATGCCGTCAAGCTCGATCCTCGGCTGAGCGTTGCGTTCAAGGCGATGCGAGCGGCCGAGCTGCACGCAAATACTTCCATCACCGGGCCCGCCGAGCGAGCCGCCTTCATAGAAGGCACGCGCAATCACATCGGCAATTTGCTGCGCGAAGGCAAAGACCTTGCGGGTCCCAGCGCAGCGCCCAACACTCGCAAGCGAGGGATCAGCAGATAGGGCGGCTGTGCCCCTATGCGGGGTGGAGCTGCGGCGAGGAAGCTGCGTCGGTGAACGGCGGCAGCACCGGCATCGACTGCTCGGCCGTCTTCCATATCCACGCGGGCAGCTCGCTTGCTTCGACAAGCTGATCCAAGGCCTGGCGGTAGGCGTCGCTGGCGTTCGGAGGAACGAGATAGAGGGCGACAGGGGAGGGCGCCGTGTCGGACAGAACGGCAGAGGCAAGGGGGCGGTCGCTAGCGAGGTTGTAGCGCAGGCCCTTCGTGAAACGCCGGCCCGCTTGCGTGAGTTGCTCGAGCAGCTGAGCGTCGGCGTGGTGCTCGATCGGTATCCAGTTGGCGGTGACCGGCACCAGGCAGGCCTCCTCGAGGTATGCCACCCCGGCCGGGCTCATGCCGAAGGTCGCGATCGTAAGCAGGTGAATGGACTCGTTCTCGCTCCACAGCGCCAGCTCGTTGTTGAAGCGCTTGACCATCCGATGGTGAAGATCCTCCGCGAGCAGAAGAGGCATGTCGGGGAGATGCTTGATCACGATCTTGTGGCCGTATCGCGCCGGCTCCATCGACTTGACCTCGCCGATCAAGAGCATCAGCTGATGCCCGCCCTGGGTCGCCATCGCCGTCCTTGCCAGCTTGGCGATCCGACGCGCCTCGATCTCGCTCTTGTGCTCCATCGAGAAGGACTCGGGGATGAACAGGATGTCAGTCAGAGAAAAGCCCTTTGCCGTCTTGTCGGCGGCGGCATGCAAGAGATGCTTGCGGACGACGTACCACGACCTCTTGCCGGCCATCCTGGGGGTCCATCGGTTGAGCTGGGCTTGTTCCCACAGGTAGTGCAGGGTGGCGCGCAAGGTGAGTCGGCTGCCGTCCGTGCGAACGCTGTCGGTCAGCATGCCGCTGCTGATGGGCAAGGCCCGCGAGCCGAGCTTAGACAACTGGAAATCGAGCTTGAGTGCGGTGGAGCCGGCATCGACATCTTCCTGGATCGCGCCGGCCACCTCGCCGAGGCCAGACAGTTCGGGCGGCGGTTCGTATGAGGCGCAATCGGGATGGTGCTGGCTGCCGGTATTGGGCATTCGCTTGACCAAAAAGCGGCCGTTAAGCCGGCTGACGTACATCGGCAAGCCGGCCGTGGATATGCACATGCACAGCGGCCGGCTCTTGTCGCTGTAAGCATTTGCCAAGTGGGCCGCGAAGGCTGGATCGCCGGACGACAACACCGCGCTGGCGAAACGATAGGTCTCCATGACGTCCCTCTCAAGAACCCGGTCAGCTTCAGCTCAGGCCAGAGCTTCGCAGCAGCCAAATGACGGCGAGATGAAGTGGGTAAAAG
>JBDTIO010000084.1:0-9747 GCA_039936375.1 Caldimonas sp.
ATCCCGACGGCGCCGAGCTGGCGCTGGCCGAGCGGCCGCGCCACATCCGCTCATCGACGCGACGCTATCCGTTCGAGGAAGAGCATGTCGAAGGCCTGACGCCGGAGGACATCGACGGCGACGGCCGCATCCTCTTCATGCGCGTGCCCGACCCGCACGGTGCCTACAAGAAGCTCGACGCCGACCCGCGCCTGATGGTGGCGCGCGAGCCCGGTGAGTTCGGCGGCGAGTATTTCCGCCTCATGCCCGAAGGCTTCATCCAGAACTACGACGGCCTGAGCGTCAAGGTCAACCCCGACGTCGAAGGGCTCGACCTCAACCGCAACTTCCCGTCGTCGTGGCGCCAGGAGTACGAGCAGGTCGGCGCCGGCGACTACCCGACCAGCGAGCCCGAAGTGAAGGCGATGGTCGACTTCATCGTCAGGCATCCGAACATCGGCGCGGCGATCAGCTATCACACGCACAGCGGCGTGATCCTGAGGCCGATGGGCACGCAGAGCGACGACGACATGATCCCCGAGGATCTGTGGTCGATCAAGCGCTTCAGCGAGATGGGCGCAAAGCTCACCGGCTACCCTGCGATCAGCATCTGGCACGACTTCAAGTACCACCCGAAGGAAATCATCAGCGGCACGCAAGACTGGGTCTATGAACACCTCGGCGCGCTGTTCTGGGTGGTCGAGATGTGGGCGCCGAACAAGGAAGCCGGCATCACCGACTACAAGTGGATCGACTGGTATCGCGAGCACCCCGTCGCCGACGACCTGAAGCTCATCAAGTGGAGCGACGAGCAGTGCGGCGGCAAAGCCCACGTGGAATGGAAGCCGTTCATGCATCCGCAGCTTGGCCAGGTCGAGATCGGCGGCTGGGACAAGATGAACTACTGGCGCAACCCGCCGCCGCAGTTGCGTGAGCGCGAGGCGGCGCGCTTTCCGAAGTGGATGACGACGATCGCCCTCTCACTGCCCAAGCTCGAGCTGCTGCGAACGGAGGTGCGCGCGCTCGGCCCCGACACCTGGCGAGTCAAGCTCGCCGTTGCCAACAGCGGCTGGCTGCCGGCCTACGTGACCAAGCGTGCGTTGCAACGCAAGACGGTGCGCGGCGTGATCTTCGAGATCCACCTGCCCGAGGGCGACCCGTCGGTGTCGCTCATCAGCGGCAAGCCGCGCATCGAAGGGCCGCAGCTCGAAGGCCACGCGCCGAAGACCTCGCTCAACGCCTTCTTGCCGAACCGCGACGTGACGGCCGATCGAGCCGTCGGCGAATGGGTGGTGCGCGCCCCCAAAGGCACGCGGCTGGCGTTGAGCGCTCGCGCCGATCGGGCCGGCGTGGTGCGCGCCGAGGTCATCCTCGACTGAAGCTATGAAACAAACCTACTTCGCGGCCCGATCTTGTTACTGCGATGCTCGCCGTACTACGCGTACGGCTGCGCTTCTCGTCGCAACCTCGAGCCGCTCGCTACGGTCTCTTTCACAGCTTCCCGGACAATCCCTCTAGAAGCGCATGCGCACGCCGCCGGCGATGGTGCCACCGGCCGACAGCATGAACGTCTTTTCGCGCATCGCCGCGACGTAGATGTCGGTGCTCTTCGAGAGAAAGTAGTCGTAGCCGATGGAGCCGGTTCGATCGGTGATCTGCGAGATCGGAGTGCCTGCACGCGAGCTGCCGAACGACGCCAGGATGAGGCCGTTGCCGACCGGGATCGCCGCGCCAATCTGGTAGAGCACCGTGCGCGTGTCGCTGGCGGCGTCGGTCTTGACGCGGCCGACCTGCCCGTAGAGGCGCATGAACTGGAAGTCGTAGCTGGCGGCCGCCTGGATCGCCAGCTGGCGACGAAATTCGACCGGCACCGGCAGCGGCGTGTTCTTGACTCGCTCGATCGCCACGGTCGCCGCGAACGGGCCGCTGATGTAGGCGACGCTGCCGCCGTAGTTGCGGCCGGTGTTCGGCGCACCGATCGCCTCTTCCGGCGTGTTGGCGGCGAGGTTGATGCGCAGCGGCGAGTCGGTGGCGTTGTTCGAATAGGACATCGAATTGTTCCAGCTCCGGTCGCCGACCAGCGTGCCCATGTAGTACTGGCGCGCGCTCGGCGAAAAGGCGAACGAATCGCCGAACGGATTGAAGCTTACCGTGGCCAGGTAGAAAGGCGTGACGGTGCGGCCGAGCACGGTCGTTCCGAACGCGCCCGAGAGGCCGACGTTCGAATCGCGGCCCCAGAACCCGTCGCCGGTATAGCGACCGGACTCGCCGCTGTCGATGCGAAGGTATGACTCGAGCTTGAATACGCCCCTGAGTCCACCGCCCAGGTCTTCGCTGCCGCGAAAGCCGATGAAGCTGCGCGACATGTCGCCATTGTCGAGCTGGTAGCGGTAGTCGCCTCCGGGTGGCCGGCTGCGGCTCGCGGCCGCGTCGACCAGACCGTAGAGCAGGCTTTGCGCCTGCGCCGGTGGGCTGCAGATCGCCGCGGCTGCGACGATCGACACCACGACTATCGAGCGGATCATGCGTGATTCCTAGGCGAGCCGGCGAGAAGGTCAGCCACTCCGGGATCGTGGCCGGCCTATTCTGGCGCACCGGCACAATCGGCGCGCCCCGTTGTGAGGGCAAAAGGAGACACGTGGAGCTTGTCGTCAACACCGTCGCGCGAAACTTGCCCGACGATCTGGCCGCGCCGCAGATGCCGCTGCTCTGGGCCTTGCGCGAGTTGCTCGGCTTGACCGGCACCAAATTCGGCTGCGGCGTTGCCGCTTGCGGTGCCTGCACCGTGCACATCGACGGCCGTGCCGTGCGTTCCTGCGTGACGCCGCTGGAATCAATTCGCGGCAAGCAGGTGACGACGATCGAAGCGCTCGGCAGCACGGCCTCGCCGCATCCGCTGCAAAGCGCCTGGGTCCTGCACCAGGTGCCGCAATGCGGCTATTGCCAGAGCGGCATGCTGATGGCCGCCGCCGCCCTGCTGGCGAACAATCGCGCGCCGAGCGATGCCGCCATCGACGCCGCGATCACCAACATCTGCCGTTGCGGCACCTACCCGCGCATTCGCGCCGCGATCCACACGGCAGCGGCCGAATTGCGTCGCGCCCCCTCGCCCGCATGACCGCGCCGGCATGAAGCGCCGCACCCTGCTCCTCAGCGGCCTCGGCGCGGCCGGCGCGCTCATCGTCGGCTGGGGCCTGATGCCGCCGCGCGAGCGACTCGGCGGTGTCGAGGCCTTGCCGGTGAAGGACGGCGAGATCGGCCTGAACGGCTGGATCAAGATCGCCGCTGACGGCAGCGTGCTGCTGGCGATGAACCGCAGCGAGATGGGCCAGGGCCCGCACACGGCGCTGGCAATGCTCGTTGCCGAGGAGCTCGATGTGCCGCTGGCCCGCGTGCGTCTCATCGCCGCGCCCAACGATCGCCTCTACGGCAACGTCTCGGCAATGGTCGCGAGCGTGCCGTGGTTTCATCCGAGCGATATCGAGCCTGGCCATGAATCGAATGCCGCGAGGAGCGGCCAGTGGGTCGTCGCCAAGGTGGCGCGCGAGCTCGGCATCAATCTGACCGGCGGCTCGTCGAGCGTTGTCGACGCCTGGGACGTGTTGCGTCTGGCCGCGGCGACGGCGCGGGCCCAGTTGCTCGGCGCCGCGTCGCTGACGTGGAAGCAGCCGGCCAGCGAGCTGACCGTGAAGGACGGCGTCGTCAGCCACGCGTCGGGGCCTTCGGCCGACTACGGCGAGCTGGCGCGCACCGCCGCGGCGACGCCGAGCGGCGCGGTGCGCGTCAAGAGCCCGGCCGAATGGAAGCTCATCGGCACGGCGGCGCCGCGCATCGATGTTGTTGCCAAGAGCAACGGCTCGGCCGTCTTCGGCATCGACGTGCGGCCGGAAGGCCTTGTCTATGCCGCGATTCGCCACTGTCCGATGATCGGCGGTAGCGCCGGCGCCTTGGACGTCGACCCGGCGTTGAAGCTCGCGGGCGTGGAACGGATCGTTCGCCTCGGCCCGTACGGTGGATCGACGGCGGCGCTTGCCGTTGTCGCCCGGACCTGGTGGCACGCCCGCCAGGGCGCGGCTGCGATCGAGGTCGACTGGCAGCAACGGCCCGCCGGCGGGCTCGATAGCCGCGCCATCGTCGACGGCCTCGAGCGAACCGCGCAAGAGGCGGCCCGTAGCGGCGGCGGCTTCGTCTTCCATTCCAGCGGCGACGTCGAGGCGGCCGAAGCGAAGGCCACCACCCGTGTCGAGCACGTCTATCGCGCCCCCTATCTCGCGCACGCGACGATGGAGCCGATGAACTGCACGGCCAAGGTGGACGCCGGCAAGGTCGAAGTCTGGGTGCCGACGCAGGTGCCCGGGCTGGCCCGTGCGATCGCCGCCGAAGTCGCCGGCGTCGCTGTCGACGACGTGACCGTGCATGTCACCTATCTCGGCGGCGGCTTCGGCCGGCGCCTGGAGGTCGACGTCGTCGGCCAGGCGGTGCGCATCGCCCTCGAGTGCGGCGGCCGGCCGGTGCAACTGGTGTGGTCGCGCGAGGAAGACATGACGCACGATTTCTATCGCCCGGCCGCCGCCGCCGTGCTGAGCGCGAGCCTCGATGCCGAGGGCCGGCCGGTGACCCTGCGCAGCACCAGCGCCGGCGACGCGATCACGCCGAGATGGATGGAGCGCGTCCTGCCACTGCTCGCCGGCCCGGTCGACACGCCCGACAAGACGGCCAGCGAAGGCCTGTTCGATCAGCCGTACGGGATTGCCAATCAACGCATCGCCCACGTCGCGACGAAGAGCGGCGTGCCGATCGGCTACTGGCGCTCGGTGGGTCATTCCCACAACGCCTTCTTCAACGAGTGCTTCATCGACGAGCTCGCGCAGGCCGCCAGGCAGGATCCGCTGGCCTATCGCCTGGCTCTGCTCGACGACGCGCCTCGCCATCGAGCGGTGCTCATGCTCGCCGCCCAGCGCGCCGGCTGGCCGGGGCACGGCACGTCAGCACCGCTTCTGCCCGGGCGGGCACGCGGTGTCGCCTTGCACGAGAGCTTCGGCAGCGTCGTCGTCCAGGTGGTGGAGGCGTCGATCGAAGGCGGCCGGCCGCGGGTGCATCGGGTCGTTTGCGCAGCCGATATCGGCACGGTGGTCAACCCGGGGATCGTCGCGCAGCAGATGGAAGGGGCCATCATCTTCGGACTCTCCGCGGCCCTCTATCAACGCATCGATCTCGTCGATGGCGTCGTTCAGCAGACGAATTTTCCGAGCTATCCGGTCGTTCGACTCGACCAGTCGCCGCTGATCGAGACCTACCTCGTCGAGAGCACGCGGTCGCCGGGAGGTGTCGGCGAAATCGGCACGCCGCCGCTGGCGCCGGCGCTCGCCAACGCGCTGTTCGTGCTGACCGGGAAACGGTTGCGGGAATTGCCGCTGGTGCTGTGAACGCCGATTGATCGCGAAGGGTGCAGTGTCGCTTGCCAATGTCCTTGGCGCCACGCCCCGTGTTTGCTCAGCCGGCGTCGACCGGCTGTTTCCCCGGTTCCTTCCGCACATGCTGCGCCAAAGTGCGGCGCAATTTCGGCGGATCGATCGGCTTGGTCAGGAAATCGTTCATGCCGGCGGCCAGCGCCAGGTCGCGTTCCGAGACGAGTGCTGCCGCCGTCAGGGCGATGATCGGCAGCGCTCGGGGTCCCCACGCCTTGCGCAACTCGATCGCAGCTTCGTGGCCGCCCATGACCGGCATCTGCACGTCCATCAGCACCAGATCGAAGGGCCGGCCGCTGCGCGCCGCCTCGCGCACCGCCTCGATCGCCATCCGGCCGTCGCGCGCCTCGGACACCTCGACGCCCCACTGCGTCAGCGTGGCCGCGGCGATCATCATGTTGACCGGGTTGTCTTCGACGAGAAGAACCCGAGCATGCTGCAGGCGCTCGTTGTCGCTGGCCTCGCTCGACAGCAGCTCGCCCTGCAGCATGGCCGGCGGCAGGGGCAGCTCGGCCCAGAACGTGCTGCCTGCGCCGGGTCGGCTTTCGACACCGGCCTGGCCACCCATGAGCTCGGCGAGCTGGCGGCAGATCGACAGGCCCAGGCCGGTGCCACCGAAGCGCCGCGTCGTCGAGGTGTCGCCCTGCGAGAACGGCTGAAAGAGCAGCCGAAGCAGCTCGGGCTCGATGCCGGCGCCGGTATCCACAACCGCCAGCCGCACACCCCCTGATGCGCCCGGCGCCGCCTCGATGCAGACGTTTCCGCGCGCGGTGAACTTGACCGCGTTGGAGACGAAGTTGCCGAGGATCTGCCGGATGCGCACCGGGTCGCCCATGACGATGGTGGCGAGCCGCTCGTCGACCCGAAGATCGAGTGTCAGCCCGCGCGCGTCGGCCGGCGGTCGGTACGACGCCTGCACCGCGACCAGCAAGGCGCGCAGGTCGAATGGGCTCGACTCGATGGTGAACTTGCCGGCTTCGATCTTCGAGAAATCGAGGATGTCGGTCAGGATGCCTTCGAGCCCTTGCGCACTGGCCAGAATCTGCTCGAGATAGTGGTTGCGCGTCGGCGCGTCGATCGTTTCGCTGAGCGCGAGCCGGGCCAGGCCGAGCAGGGCATTGAGCGGCGTGCGGATCTCGTGGCTGGTGTTGGCGAGGAACGCGCTCTTGGCCCGGCTCGCCGCTTCGGCCGCGTCGCGCGCTGCAGCCAGCGCGGCATCGAGTCGGCGCCGTTCAGTCACGTCGTCGGCGATCCAGATCGTGCCGCCGCCGCCCGGATGGTCCGGATCGACAGCCTGGCCGAGCAGGCGGCACCAGAAACGGCTGCCGTCCTGTTTCTTCATCTCGCGCTCGGTCTCGAAAGGCTGCCCCGCCGAGAGCAGCGGCCCGGCGAGGCGGCCGATCTCGGCATAGTCGTCGTCATCGGTCCAGACCGCCGCGCCGGGCTGGCCGATCAGGCTGCCCGTCGACCAGCCGAAGACCGCCTCGAAGTGCGGATTGGCATGCACGAAGCGGCGGTTGCGCGTCAGCGCAATGCCGATCGATGCGCGCTCGAAAATGGCGGCGTGCTCGAGGCGGGTGCGTTCCGAGAGCGTGACGTCGCGGGCGTTGACGACCATGTAGGCGCGGCCGGCCATGCTGAAGCGGGCCGCCGAAATGAGCACCGAGGCGACGCGGCCCGAGCGCGTTGCGATGGAGGCCGGCATCTCGGCGATGCGGTCGCCGCTTTCCATCGCGGCCCGCAGGCGATCTCGGTCGCGAAGGTCGTGCCAGAGACCGAGCTCG
Source organism: Caldimonas sp. (assembly GCA_039936375.1). Lineage (GTDB taxonomy): Bacteria > Pseudomonadota > Gammaproteobacteria > Burkholderiales > Burkholderiaceae_C > Schlegelella_A. The sequence continues at coordinate 7,232 of JBDTIO010000084.1, forward strand.
GTGGCGCTGCGGCCGACGACTTCGTTCTCGGCGTAGCCCGTCAGCTGCGAAAACGCGGCGTTGACCATCGTGTGGCGGCCGCTCTCGATCTCGGACAAGGTGATGCAGTCGGGGCTGGTCGCGAACAGGTGCGAGAGCATCGCCTCGGAGCGCCGCAGCGCCGCCTCGGCGGCCAGTCGGGCGGTGATGTCGAACAGGATCGTCAGCGTCGCCGGACCCCCCACGGAGTCGACGCGAACACCCGTTGCCTGTACGTTGATCCGCTTGCCGTCGATGCGGTGCGCCTGGAAATCGCTGACCGGCACGCCGTCGCCGACGTTCATGCGCTCGAGCCGTTGAATGCGCTCCTCGACCCGCTGGCGCGACTCGCCGGTCGGGTGGAGATCGACGACGCGGGTACCGCGCATCGCTTCGGCATCGACGAAGCCGAACAGGCGCGCCGCCGACGGGTTGGCGTCGAAGATAACGCCGTGGCGATGCAGGAACAGCGGCGAGGGCGAGCGCTCGAACAGCTCGCGGTAGCGCGTTTCGCTGGCCGCGAACGCGCGCTGGGTGCGCATTTCGTCGGTGACGTCCTGGCCGACGCCCCAGTAACCGTCGAAGATACCTTCGGGCGTGAACCGCGGCCTGCCGCTGACGCTATGCACGCGCGCCCGGCCGTCGACGTCACGGCCGCGCATGATCAGGCCGGCAAAGGATCGATGCGCTTCGAGGTCGGCGCGGTGGGCGTCGAGTTGCGCTTCGTCGAGGCCGGATCCGCTCAGCTCCCACGTCGTCTTGCCGAGACGAAGATCGACGAGTGCCGAATCCATGCGCCCGCTGGCGTCGATGACTTGCGTGAAGCGGTGATCTCGATCCTGCTCCCAGTACCAGTCGGCGGCGAGCCGAAGCAGATCGCTGGCCTGGCCGGCCCGTTCCTCGGCGGCGCGCACGTAGTGCGAGATCACGCGTGCGATCAATGTACCGGCGGCCAGGCCGCTGCCGACGACCAGGCAACGCAGCAGCAGCATCAGCAGCGGCTCGCCGGCGCCGAAGGCGGCCGCGCCAGGGTTGCGACTCTCGACGAAGGCGAGCAGGACGATCTCGGCAATGGCGCATGCCGCCATCACGATGCCGGCGCGCAGGCTTGACACCGCCGAGATGACACAGACGATGAGGCCGAGCACGCCGAGAGCCGGGTCGCGCAAGCCGCCGTGCAGCGTCAGCGCGGCGGCGGCGGTGAGCAGCATCGCGCCGAGCGATGCGGCGTAGAGCGAGGGCTGCAGCGCGCCGGAGCGGTGAGCACCCCGGCCGCGCGTGTAGAGGGCAAGAGCGGCGTAGAGCACGAGTGCGCCGACGAGCCACAAGCGGGCGTTGCTGGTCAACGCCGGCGTTGACAGCGCGACGATGGCGGCGGCGCCGAGCGAGGTGACCGCGGCGCCGAGAAAGCAGGCGCGCGCGATGATCCGAAAGGTCGAGTCCGGCAGTGCCGAGCCGATGGCGAAAGGCCGGGCGTCGTTCATGTTCAGGCCCGGCCGGGTCACCGATCGAGCGCGGCGCGCGCCTCGGCGAGCGCGGCGCGCGCCGCCTCGGCGGCCTGGCGCGATGCCGCCGCGAAGTCGTCGCCCGGCACGCCGCCTGGATACAGCACGGCTCGCGACGAGCTGACGATGATTGGCCCGGTCGTCCGCGCATCACTGCCGCGCCAGCCGGCGCGCACCGTGGCGGCGGCGTCGCCGCCCTGCGCACCGATGCCGGGGACGAGCAGCGGCAACTGCGGCGCCAGCTCGCGAACGCGCGCGATCTCGGCCGGATACGTGGCGCCGACGACGAGACCGATCTGGCCGCCGCGGTTCCATGGCCCCGCAGCCAGTCGCGCGATGTGCTCGTAGAGCGGCTCGCCGGAAGCCAGGCGCTGTTCCTGCAGGTCGGCGCCGCCAGGGTTGGAGGTTCGGCAGAGCAGGATCGCGCCCTTGCCTTCGTGGCGCAGATAGGGCTCGATGGAATCGAAACCAAGGAAAGGCGAGAGCGTCACCGCGTCGGCGCCATAGCGATCGAAGACTTCGCGCGCGTAGTGCTCGGCGGTCGGACCGATGTCGCCGCGTTTGGCGTCGAGGATCACCGGCACGCCGGGGGCGCTGCGATGGATGTGGGCAATCAGTCGCTCGAGCTGCGCTTCGGCGCGGTGCGCGGCGAAGTAGGCGATCTGCGGCTTGAAGGCGATGACGAGATCGCGCGTCGCGTCGACGATGGCGGCACAAAAGTCGAAAATGCGCGACGCGTCGCCGCGCATCGGCCCGGGGAAGCGCGACGGGTCGGGATCGAGGCCGACGCAGAGCATCGAGCGGTTGACGCGCTCGGCGCTCGCGAGCATCGCCGCGAACGTCATCGGAGCTTTCTCTCTTCGCCCACGCGAAGCGCCAGCTCGGTCGCCTTGCCGATGTAGCTGCGCGGCGTCAGCAGCAGCAGGCGCTCGCGTTCTTCCGGGGCGATGGCGAGGCCGCGGATGAACGCGTGCAGCGCGTCCTTCGTGATCG
>JBDTIO010000085.1:0-3565 GCA_039936375.1 Caldimonas sp.
AGACCTCCATCACCCGGCTCCATTGCTCGGCGCGCATTGCCGGAAAGACGGCGTCGTCATGCAGGCCGGCGTTGTTGACGACGATCTGGATCGCACCTGCCTCGACGAGCTTGGCGCAGGCGGTGCCCGCGGCGTCGCGATCGGTGACGTCGAAGGCGATAGGCTCGGCGCTGCCGCCGCCGGAGACGATCGCCTCGGCCAGGGCCTCGGCGGCGTCGATACGCGTGTTGGCGTGAACGATGACGTGAGCGCCGCCCTGCGCCAGTCGCTCGGCGATGGCCTGGCCCAGGCCACCGCTCGCTCCGGTGACGAGGGCGCGGCGTCGTTTCGGAGTCGTGCTCATCGAGCCTCCCTGTCCGTGGGCTCCTGCAGAACGACCGCGAGACGGCCGCTGGCGATTTCTCGATCGGCATGGTGCACCGAAAACGCGTAGAGGAGCCGGCCGGCATCGCCGGCCTGCCGGACGGCGACGATGCGCAACTCGTCGAGCCCGCTGGTATCCGGAACAGGAGGCAGGTCGTGCAGGCACAAGGTCTTCAGGCGGACGTCGCGCGCGCTCGCCAGATAGCCCGGCGTCGCCTTGCCTCCCGCACCCTGCGCGTGAAGCGCACCGTGCAGCGCCGCGGCCTGCGCTGCGTATTCGACAGTTGCACTGGCGAGCAGGCCGCTCGACGTGCGCAGCGGATGGCCGGCGTCGCGATGGTTGGTCGCGATGCATTCGATGCTTGCCGCGTCCCAGGACAGCATGCGGTGCAGCAGGCACATCGGGCCGCGATGCGGCACCAGCGCCGCGATGCCGGCGTGATCGAGTGTCGCTGCCGGCACCGAGCTCATGGCCGCGCCTTCGTTGTCGCGACGGTGCCGACGAAGAGCACGTTGGCGAACGGCGTACCGCCATGCATCGGCTGGCTCGAGACCTCGAAACCGAGCTCGATCAGACGCTTTCGCCATTCGGCGAACGCTCGTCCCGGCCTCGGCGGCGACCGCCGCCCGCGCACGAAAGCGACAAGTCGATCGACCCATTGGCTCGCCGCGAAACGCGGCCAGGAGGCCGCATCGCCGACCCGCAGCAACAGGCGACCGCCGTCAGCGAGGGCGGTGCGCACCCGGTCGAGAACTTCATCCTGTTCGGCCCGGCTCACGTAGTGCAGCACATCGAGGAGGACGACAGTGTCGACCTTCGGAAAAGCGACATGCCGCATGTCGCCGCAGACGATGTCGGCGCCGTCGCCGAGCGCGTCGCGGGCCCGCGATACGTCGCGCGGCACGAGCTCGATGCCGGTGACCCGGACGTCGGTCGGCGCCGCAGCCCAGTCGGCCGGCCAGCCGCCGCTGCGCGCTTGCGTCGCGGCCGCGGCAAGCAAACTGGCGAGCAGCCCCTGGCCACAGCCGATGTCGAGAACGCGGCTGCTCGGCCCGACCAGGCCACGCCCGATCAGATGATGAAACACCGGATCCCAGCGCAGCTTGCCGCGCGCGAAATGCAGCGCGAAGCGACCGCCTCGCGCATACGGTGCACTGGCCGTCTCGACGAGCGTGCGCCAGGCCGGCGCGCTGGCGTTCACGTGGTCGCCACGCTCAGCGCGGTATCGCCCGCCGCATCGAAGGCCGCCGGCAAGGTCACCGGGCACGCACCCGCGCTGGCGCAGCGTTGGAGCAGGGGCGGCAACACGTCCAGGATGACCGGTTGTCCGGCGGTTGTACGCGCCGCGTTGCCATCGTGAAGGAGCAGGATGTCGCCGCCGGCCAGCCCCGTGGCGAGGCGAGCCAGCACCTGGCCCGGGTCGCGCCGCACCGTGTCGAAGCCGCGCCGTGTCCAGCTCACGAGCTCGAGCTCGAGGTGTTCGAGCACCGGCGCCAGAAACGGATTGCGCAGACCCGCCGGGGCGCGAAAGAAGCGAGGCGCGACGCCGGTGATATCGGCAAGCCTCGACTGCGCCGCGCCGATCTCGCGCGCCATCGCGGCCGGCCCGAGCAGCGAGAAGCGATGCGAATGGACGTTGCTGTGGTTTTGCACGCTGTGGCCACGAGCGACGATCTCTCGGCACAAGGCCGGCGCCAGCGCGGCCGCGTCGGCGATGGCGAAGAAAGTGGCGTGAGCGGCGTGGGCGTCGAGGATGTCGAGCACCGCCGGTGTGACCTCGGCGTCGGGCCCATCGTCAATCGTGATCGCGACCTCGCCGCGCGCCGCGGCCGCCGCTGGCAGCTTGGTCCAGTTGCGGCCGAGCCAGCTCGAACGCGGCCAGAGCCCCGCGCCCGTCAGCAGCAGGTGATTGGCGACGACCGCGCCTAGCGCCCACGGCCACGCCGCGGGCAGAGCGAGGGCTGCGATCCCGGCGCCGGCGTGGCAGGCAAGGCTTGCCTTCGCGTAGGTGGGCCATCGCGACATGTGGCGTGAGCGCTCGGCCTGCTCGAGCCCCCGGGTCGGATGGCGATTCATGGCGCGTCGAGTTTCCCATAGGCCACTGCCGGCGCCGTTCGGGCAATGAAGGCGGCTGAGAAGATCAGGCAAAGCAGGGTGCCTGGCGCGACCACTTCACCGACCGCTTGCAGCACCGGAATGCGCGACGTTGCAAGCAGGCCGAAGGAAATCACGGTGGTCAGGTTGGCGAGCAGCAGCGAAGCCAGCGTGTCTTCCTCGACGTCGCGCCGGCGCAGGTGATCGAAGAAGAGCGCGTAGTTCGAGCCTATCGCCATCGTCAGCAGCAGACCGACCAGGTGCAGGATGCCGAGCGCCGTGCCGCTCGCGGCGAGCACGCCGAGAACGATCAGCATGGCCGCGACCAGCGGCTGCAGGACGCTGACGAGCCGCCGCGCATGGCGCAGGTAGATCGCCAGCAGGGCGATGACGGCGAGGGCGCCGAGACCCGCCTGCCACATCGCCTGGTGAAGATAGCGGGCGTAGAGCGCGTCGAGCTCGACCTTGATGCCGACCAGCTGGACGCCGCCCATGCCGGCGAGCGCGGCGCGCAGGCGCGGCGCATCGATCGGTCGGCCGTCGACCGGCTGCAGGTTGAGAAGCGCACGCCACGGCCGGATCGCGTCGCCGCGCAGCAGCAAGGCGTCCACCGCAGTGGCGAGTGGCGTGCCGTCGAGCGCGGCGCGATCGAACGGCGCACTCAGCCGCGCCGCCGCTACATCGTCGAGGAAGGACCGAAGGCGATCGGCCGGCAAGGGGCCGCCGTCGGTGGCAGCGGCGAGTCGCGCAGCGAGCGTCGCTGAATCCGGCAGCGATTGCAGGCGCGAGCGTTGTGTGGCTGCGCTCGGCAGGAAGCGCGCCGGCGAGTCGTAGCCAGAGATCACTCCGGCACGAACAAGCTCGTCGAGGCGCGTGCCGACCGCTTCGGCGGCGCTCAGCACGCCGGCCTCGTCGGCCGCCGAGACAGCCACCAGCGTGCCGGCGTCGGGCGCACCGACATCGCTGCGCAAGGCAGCGTCGAGCCGCAGGTCGGCGGCGGCGATCGGACTCAGATCGTTCAGCTGGCCGCGCCAGGGCGTCGGCAGGAAGACGAGGGCCAGCGCCGCAACGACGGCCAGGGCGACGAAGGCCCGACGCCATCGCGGC
>JBDTIO010000086.1:0-13663 GCA_039936375.1 Caldimonas sp.
ACCATCGAGGTGTTGCCGAAAGCGTCCGTTACCCTCAGGGTGACACTGAACATACCGGCGGTCGCGGGCAACAAGATCAACGTTGGCGTGCCCTGGCCCGAGCTGATCGTCACTCCGGTCGTGCCGGAACTTGTGACGGCCCAGACATAGTTGACGATCGAGCCTCCGCTTCCGACCGTGGATGTCGACGTCAGCGTGACCGGCGCTCCGGCCGTCGGCGTTGCCGTGGCATCGGTGATCGCCGCATGGACGCCGAGCGCCGCCAGAACGGCCGCGTGAGCGTCCAGCATGCCGGCGCCGCACAGTCCGACGACGCAATAGCACTCCCCCTGCTCCGACGAATTGGCTGCCGACGGGGCGACGCACTGCGTCTGCGCGGTAGCCGAACCACCCATCGTTGGAAACGGCCTCGCACTCGACTGCAGCTTCGCCAGCACCTGTGCCGGAGTGAGGCCCGGCTGCACGGACATCATCAGAGCCACTACGCCGGAGACCAGTGGCGTGGAAAAGCTGGTGCCGAGCGAAGCGTTGAAACTGTCGGTGTAGATGCCCCCTACCGCACCGGCGACCGGTGTCGTCGTGCCGGAGTTGGCCAGGGTCACCATCGGATAGAGGCAAGGCTGGGCGGAGGACGTGTTGACGCAGTTACCGCCGGGTGCACCGATGGCGACCTCCGGCCCCAGATCCGAAAAGCCAACCTTGTCGCCTGCCGAACGCAGCGCGGCCACGCCGATCACGCCTTTGCAATTTGCCGGCTCTCCAACGCCGGTACCGACACCTTTCGAGTCGCCGTTGCCCGCGGCGACGACGACGACCGCGCCGGCGGCGATCACCTGGTTGACAGCGTCCTGATAAGCCTGGTTGCAAGCGCCCGATCCACCGAGGCTCAGGCTGAGCACCTTGGCCGGCGTTGGTACCGGAAACTGAACGTCGGACGGAGTGGACACACCGGCCGCCCAGAGCATGGCGGCGATGATGTCCGAGTCTGTGCCACCGCATTTACCGAGCGCCCGCACGGGCATGACCTTCACATTTCCGAACCCGACGCTGGCAATGCCGAGGCCGTTGTTGGTGGCGGCGCCCATGAGCCCCGCCGTCTGCGTGCCATGCCATGAGCTGTTCTGCACCGTGCAGCCTTTCAGTGGGCCAGTGCCGCTGGCTTCTGCCTGGGTCACCCAGTCGCCAGGATCCCTAGCGTCCGCGTCGCGGCCGTTACCGTCGTTGGCGGTGGTGAAGCTGCCATCCGAATTGGCGCTGATCATGTCGTAGCCGGGCAGGTAGTTGCCGCCCTGCAGGTCTGGATGATCGAAGCGCAGACCGGTATCGATATCGGCGATGACGACGGTGGCGCTGCCCGTCGTCACATCCCAGGCCTGCTCGGCGTTGATCGAGGATGGCGCCGTGCTCGCCGCGGTGCCGGCAGCGCCGGGCGGCTTCAAATACCACTGGCCGACCAGCGGCCCACCGCTCGTCGGCGTTGTCGGGCTGTTGTACGGTCGCGTCGCGTAGAAGGGATCGTTCGGAACCAGGACGATGTGCTTGCGCCCGTCGGGCACGGCGTACTCGACATCGCTTTCGGCGGCGATGCGCGCCGCCAAGGCCTGCGAGCTCATGCCAGCGGCAAAAACGACATGCATGCGGTCGGTGATGGCGGTGCCAGGGGTCAGGGCAATGCCAATGCGATTGCCCAGTGCCGTCGTCTGAACGATATGCAGGCTCGCCGCGGTTGCCGCCTGCTTCTTCATGAGCGGCGAGTCGGCCTTGTACTTGACGATCACGCGCGCTTGGCCGGACGTGGCGGCGGTCGTGACTCCCTGAGCGAGCGGCGTCTGCGCCGCGAGGGGCAGGATCAGCGTCGCAAACAGGACGGAAATGTTCAACATCAGTCTTTGCATTGATCACTCCGCAGATCGCCCGCCCAGCGCTTTGATGTAGGCGGTAGCATGATCACATCGTCGCAGGTTGCGTGTGCGTCATCCAGCTCGCCCGTCGTGCACGCGCCGCTTTGCATAAGGGCGAGCACGCCCGCTCGCAATACATAGGGTCTTGCAGTGGACGCTGACGGCCATAAGAGCCTCGCGAGGCCTGCCCATGCGACACAAACCGCGGCGAGGCAATCGCGAACGTGACAGCAAGCAGCCTAAAACCGCTGCGGGGGGAAATCGCCTCATTGGCAAAACACGCCATGAGATCAGTTTAGATGGCCCCGGAGCAGATCCACGGGCGCGACCGCCGGTGGTGTCCACAGTTGACCGTCCTTCAGGAAGGATCTCAAGTTTCGAGGGCGGCCGCCGATACCCATGCATCACTCCCAGGAACGACATGTCCGCCATCGCCAACATTCAATCTTCCGCAACCCGGCCCGTGGCCGCGCCTCCTATCAAAGACGCCGACGGTGATGCCGACGGCAGCAAGGCTTCAGCGCCGTCGCGGCCTGCTGCAGTCGTTTCGGCTCCTACTGCGACGCTTGGGAACCACGTCAATACGGTCGCGTGACCTGACTTGGGCGCGCCTGGCTACCGAGCGCGGCCCGGCCGGGCGTCGGCCTGTTAGGTGCGCAAGCTCACCCGGTCGGCCTGCCGCGAGGCCGGCTCAGCGCCGCCCGGGAAGCATCCGGTGAAGGACTCCGTCGCGCAGGAGAAAGTGGTGCTGCAGTGCGGCCAGCACGTGCACGACGACGATGCCGAGCATCACGAAGTTCAGCACCTTGTGCAATTCCTTCAGCGCGTTGGCCAGCTCCTTGTTCTTCGCCACGAGGTCGGGTAGTGGCAGCACGCCAAACCACACGGTCTGGAATCCCTCCGCAGAACTCAGCACCCAGCCGCTCAATGGCACGACGATGATGAGCACGTAGAGCAGCAGGTGTACCGCGTCGGCGGCCGCATGTTGCCATCTCGGGCCCACCGGCCGCGCGAAGATAGCCCCGTCCATAGCGCGCGCCCAAACCCGGGCCAGCGCCAGCAGAAAGATCGAAACGCCAATCCACTTGTGATAGCTGAAGAGCCTCAGCTTGTTCGGCGTGAGCGCCATGTCGTGCATGTAGAGGCCAAGCGGAAAGGTGGTAAAGATCAAGAGGGCGATGAGCCAATGCAGACCCATCCGGCCCCGGCTGTAAGCCGGGGCCGGCATCGACCGCGGCGGCATGGTGTCGAGCGCGCGGCTCATCGTGCGGCCAGCGCGAACTCGACGACGACTTCGTCCTGGACGGCGATGAGGCCGCCCAGTACCGAGTACGGCTTCGCCCCGAAATCGGTCTGCCGCAGGACGAACGATCCGCCCACATGCAACGACCCTGGCAGCCCGGTGACGTCGAGCGGGATCGTCATCTCGCGCTTCTGGCCGTGCAGCTCCACTTCCACGCGCGCAGCGAATTTAGGAGTCTCGCCGGCAATCTGCGCGGAGTGCACGCGAACGAACGGAAAGCGATCGGCCTCGAGGTTGTCACTGCCCAGCATGTGATCCCGGGTGCCTTGGATGGCGGCGGTATTCAGCACCGAGGCAAACGCGGGCCCGTAAGTGGCGCGCAGCTCAGGTCGGTCGATCTCCAGCTCGTCGAGACGAAATTCGAGATCGAATCGCCCGCTCGCCGCGCCCGCGGGAGGCAGGTAGAAGTAGCCCGTGAATTTCGGCGCCGAGAGCACGTGGTTGTGACCGACCCGTGCGGCCTGGCCGGCCCGAAAAGCGAAGATGCGGACCGCCGATTCGCCCGGATTGAGTGCGAACACATGGCCGCCCTGGGCGGCGAGCGCGGCGTACGTCGTGTCGAGGCCGGCCGGCTTGGCCGCGGCCTCGGGCGTCGCTGCGTGACGCGGGGCCATGGATGGGGACGTGCAGCTGAGCATGCTGCCCAGTGCGACGGCGCCGAGCACCTGGACAGCAGATCGGTGCATCTTCATGTGTGGGTGTCTCCTCGGTGGTCGGGTGCGATCTCTTCGTCTTCAGCCAGCAGCATGTCCGGATGAAAGCCCGGGTACGCGAACGCGGCGGCTTCGCGCGCCAGCCCGAGCGCTTCCCCCACATTGCGAAGTCCGAGCCGGGCGATGGCGAGCATGCTGCGCACACGGCCCTCCTGGGTCTTGGACTGCAGGATCGACGGCGCCGCAAGAGTCACGTAGAGCAAGGCGCCCAGCGCGACCGCGAGCATCGCGCAGCCTCGACCGAGGCGTCCTGCTGCGCCAGAGGCGACGCTCACGTCGAACACCACGGCGCGGTGCGCCACCTCGTCGCGCGCGTGCTCGTCGAAGACGGCCCTGGCAGCGGGCGATGAGAAGGTCCAGTGTTGCGACTGGCGCAGATAGCGCAGCGACAACACCGCGGTAAGGTGCTCGATCGCTGCGGCGAGCAACATCTGGGTCGCGGGCGAGCACGCATTGCGTGCGCGAGCCAGCCATGCTTCGGTACCGGCCAGCCCGCGCGGTGCGGCATCGAGCTGGAGGCGAAAGCACACGTTCAGCCGCGCATGCATGGTGCGATGGCTCGACTCCTCGCGGATGAATGCGAGGCAGCGCTCCCGCATCGCCAGCTCGGGGCGCCTGCGCATCTGCAGTGCGACCGCATGGACCAAGAAGCGCTCGAGCGCCGGCGTGACGAAGCTCACCGCTTCCATCACGCACGTGGAGTCGAGGTCGGCGTTACACCAGGCAGGCGCGATGTCGTCGGCGCAGACCGTTCTGACGCCGCTCATCGCTCCCCCACTGCCTGGCCGCGCGCGGCCGCGCCGTCGAGCACCGAGAATGCTCCGGGATCGATCACGTAGTGCTCGTCGCCCGCATACACGTCCACCTCCAGAGGTGCTTGGCCGGGTTCGGTGATGCGGATCTTCTTCGGGCTGAGGGAGCCCTTGGAGTTGCGCATCGTCTGCGTCACCTCGATCCGGCGCAGGCGCTCACCGTTCGCATCGAACAGGTCAGTTCTGAGTGCGATGCGGCCGTCGAGATCAATGCAGCTAACCACCGACCGCACCGCCAGAGGGCCCGCCCCGCTAGAGGTCACGAGGCTGCAGTCGCGACCACCGACGTTCGCGTGGCCGTGAAGCGCCTGGCGTGGCCATTGCCACCACGGCGTCAGCATGTCCCAGATCGAGAGGCCCGCGAACGGCCGGTCGGCCACGGGATCGATGGTCACGGCGGGGCCGGTGGCGGACGATTCGACACGAACGGCATGAACCGTTCCGTCGGCCTGGAGCCGCGCGACGACCGAGGCGGGCTGCCCGACCAAGCGCACGAGCGATCGCACAACCACGCTGCTGGCATCGGCGAGGCTCCTGCCGATGACGGCGACGCGCAAGGTTGTACCGCGCCGGTCGTCGGGCGCGACGGTCGACACCGCAAGGCGAGCCTCGAATCCGTGGGAGTAGCGGGCTTCGCGCATGGTGCGCGCGATCGACGCGCCATCGACAGCGGCACCTTCGCAGGGCGCGCACGCCGCGAGCAGGCACCATGCGCCGATCAGTGCCCCGGCCTTCATCACTCGACCTTGAGGGCGGCTGCGGGCCGCAGCCGTGACGCCTTCAGCGCCGGAAACAGGCCGCCAGCGATGCCGAGCACGACAGCCAGGCCGACGACGGCAGCCAGGAAGGGCAGCGAGAACTCCGCGTAGATCTTGCCGCGCAGCAGGTCGATGTGCTCGAGCCCCCACGTCATGACCACGCCGAGCAGCACGCCAAGCAGGCCGCCGCCGAGCGTCAACGCGACCGACTCGGTGAAGACGAGCGCCATGACGGTGCGCCGCCGCCAGCCAAGCGCGAGTAGCACGCCGACCTCGCGCGTGCGTTCGTTGATGCTCATGAGCATCGTGTTGAACACCACCAGTGCTCCGACCAGGCAGGCGATCAGCATGGTGGCGTTGCTCATCGCCTTCGCCAAGCGCACGACTGCGTTCTGTCGCACCAGATCGCCCGAGGTGATCGCCACGAAGCCGGGCAGCAGCGAGCCGATGCGCGCCTTGATGGCGGCCAGGTCGCCCGCGGCTTCGCCCGGGCGTAGCTTCAGGTTGAGGACGTTGACCTTGCCCGGCTTGTCGGTGATCTGCTGCATCTGCGACAGCGTCATGACGAGCGCGCCGTTCTCGACGACCGCATCGCTTTCGAAGACGCCGACGATGGCGAACGCGCGCCCTTCGATCTCGATCGAGTCGCCCATCTTCTTGTGCAGCAATTCCATCGCCAGGGTGCCGATCACTACCTCGGCGGCATCGTCGGCAGCCGGCGCCCGACCCTGGACGATCCTCAAGTGATCCCAGAGAAAGCTCCGGTAGCCCCAGCCGAACACGAAAAACGGCGGCGCGCCGTCGCTGACAGTGAGCAGCTCGCTCAGCAGGCCGACCACCTGCGCAACGCCGGGAATCGTCTCGACCAGCGCCTGCGGCCGCGCCGCCACGAAGGGCGCCGGCATCGTGTTCTCGCTAGCGGCACGGGTGACGATAAGGTCGGTGCCGCGCAGGTCGTTCGCGCGCTGCCAGATGCTTTCGAACCCCCAGGCGATGCTGGTCAGCGACACGATTGCGGCGATGCCGAGCGCGATCGCGCAGATGGTCAGGACAGTGCGTGCAGGCCGGCGCACCAGATTGCCGAGGGCGAAGCTGGCGAGGTTCACGGCGCGTTCGCCCCCGCCGCGAGCACCCTGCCGTCGCGCATCGCGACGACCCGGTCGGCTCGCTTCGACACGTCGGGGTCGTGCGTGACGATCACCAGGGTCAGGCCACGCTCTGCCCTGAGGCCGGTCAGCAGATCCAGCACCTCACCGGCGCTTGCGCTGTCGAGGCTGCCGGTGGGTTCGTCGGCCAGCACGACGAGCGGATCGTTGATGAGGGCACGCGCTATGGCGACCCGTTGCCGCTCGCCGCCCGACAGCGTACTCGGCAGATGATCGAGCCGGCCTTCGAGGCCGAGGCGGCCCAGCAGCTCGCGGGCGCGTCGGGTATGAGCGCGTGCCGGTCCCGGGCAGCCGATCGTCGGCACGATGACGTTATCCAGCGCCGAGAGCGTCGCGATCAGGTGGAACGACTGGAAGACGAACCCGAAGTTGGCGCGCCGAAAGAGCGACGGATCACCGACTCTGGAGTAGCGGCACGACTCGAAGAAGAGCTCGCCGGAGGTCGGCACCTCCAGCATGCCGATGAGGTTGAGCAGCGTCGACTTGCCGCAGCCGCTCGGCCCGGTGATGGCGACGAATTCGCCGCGGTCGATGGCCAGGCTCACGCCGGCGAGCGCGGTGATGGCGCCGCCGTCGAATCGCATACAGAGGTCTTCGCAGCGAAGCAGCACGCAGGCGCCGATCGGTGCAGCGCGGTCAGGCGACGGTCGTCGACACGCGCGGTCGACGGATCACGGGCCAACTCGCGCGCCGGCCGGCGCGAGGAGGAGACGCACCTTGACCGGAACGGCCTCGGCGACGACGCCCCCCTGATTCCAGACGCCGCCGCCGATGCCGAACTCCGATCGCCGGATGCTGAACTCGCTTGTCACCAGCATGCGACCGTCGGCCTGATCGACGCCGCTGAACTGCAGACTGATGTCGCGCGCCTTGTTGCGGATCGTCAGCGTCCCCCGCGCCTCGTAGCGACCGCCACCGAGGGCGCGAATCGCCGTGCTCTTGAAGACGGCAAAGCGGGCGTGATCCTTGTCGAGCCAGTCGGGCCCGGTGGCGATCGCGTCGGCCTCATCGTTGCCCGTCGTCAGCGATGCGACGTCGATGCGAAGATTTGCGCTCGACTGTTCAGGTCGGGCGGCATCAATGTCGATGGCCGCCTCGAAGCTCGCGAACTTGCCGTCGACCGGTACGCCCATTTCCTTGACGACGAACTCGATCCGGGAGTCCTTGGCAACCAATGCGCGCGGCGCGGCGACGGCGGCCGTCGACGCGATGATCAGCCCGGCCGCGAGCCAGGCCTTGGACGAGAAGACGAGTCGTGTCATGAGCGTAAGCGCCGAGCGCCGGGCCGTGGTCCAGAATAAGATTGAGCAAGTCACACCCCTGCGCGACCTAGGCGAATCTCAAAGACTTGTGCGCCAACTGTGCAAGATGAGTGATGCCAGTCAGCAGCAATTGCGCTCAGGCGTGTACGCGCACCCAAAACGAGTCTGCGTGCCAGCACGAGCGTCATGCCCCGCGCCTTGCAGAGCTCGTACTGTCGTAGGGGATCCGCGTAACTCTCGGGCGCCTGGAAATACTGGGAAAACCGCTGACCGGTCGTCAACGACGCGGAGGAATGAAGGTGCAGATCGCAGCGTGTCGTCAAATCGGCTTTCTGGTGTAAGTTGGTCGGACCCGGTCAAGGCAAGCTCAGATCCGCGGTGTCTCGGTCGGGGTTGCCGCGCATCGTCGATCTGCTTCTCGGTTATGCGCTCGGGTCATGGACCGACAACTGCAAGAGCGATGCCGTCCCCATCCAGGAGCTCAAGTGTCTGATTTCATTGGACTCCGTGAGAGGCCGCCGAACTGTCGCGGGTCGCGACCTCGCGCCGAAGTGCAAGGTTTGTCGACAGGATTTGCACCGCGGGCCGCCGGAGCGACCCGCTCCAAGCAGCGAGACTCGACATTCGAAGATAGCGCCGAGCCGACGAACGTGACCGCGCGGACCTACTCCGGCCGTTGCTTCTTCAGCTTGTACCAGAGAGTGCGCTCGCTGATTCCCAGCGCGGCCGCGGCCCTTGCCTTATTGCCTTCCGAACGCGCCAACGCCTCGTCGATCAGACGGCTCTCGAGCCGCTCGACGGCCTCCGTGAGCGAACCCGGGGCGCTGGCACCGGCAGGCACTGCTGCAGCAGCAGCTTCGGTACCCGCCTCGGCACGATCGAGCGCGAAGTGCTCCTCGGTCAGCAGACCTCCGCCGCTCACGATCAGAGCCCGCTCGACCATGTTCTCGAGCTCGCGGACATTGCCCGGCCAAGCATAGCGCTGCAGGCGCTCCAGAGCCGCAGCACCCAGTCGCGTGGGCTTCGTGGAATGACTGTGCTTGGCGATGAAGTGCTCGACCAGGAGCCGGATGTCCTCCCGTCTCGTCCGCAGCGGTGGGAGCGCGATCGCGAAGACATTGACGCGGTAGTACAGATCCTCCCGCAGCTTCCCTTCGCGAACCGCCTCGCGCGGGTCGCGGTTGGTCGCCGCGATGACGCGGATGTCGAGTTTCGTCACGCGGTTGCCGCCGAGACGCTCGATCGTGTTCTCCTGCAGAACGCGCAGCAGCTTGGCCTGCAACGGGATCGCCATCTCAGTCAGCTCGTCGAGGAAGATGGTGCCGCCGTCCGCGTACTCGAACTTGCCGACGCGGTCCTTGAGCGCGCCGGTGAACGCGCCCCGCTCGTAACCGAACAGCTCGCTCTCCAGAATCTCGGCCGGCAGCGCGGCGCAATTGATCGGCACGAACAGCTTGTCCCGGCGCGGCGATGCGTTGTGGATGGCGCGCGCGGCGAGTTCCTTGCCCGTGCCCGTTTCTCCTGTGATGAACACCGACGCCTTGGTCGGTGCCACTTGCTGGATCTGGTCGTACACCTCGCGCATGGCCGGACCGGTGCCGATGAACGCGTCCCATCCGCGATCGAGCTCCTGGCGCAGGAACGCGTTCTCGCGAACCACGTCCGCACCGCTGAAGACCCGCTTCACGGCGAGCTCGAGCACGTCGACGTCGAATGGCCGCAGCAGGTAGTCAACGGCGCCCTCCTTCATGGCCCGGACCGCCGTCTCGACCGTGCCGTGGGCAGTGATCACCATCACGGGAACGTCCGAGTGCTGCGCTCGCAGCGCAGCCAGCAGGCCGAGTCCGTCCATCGCCGGCATGCGCAGGTCGGTGATCACGAGATCGATCGCGTTTGCACCGAAGATATCGAGCGCTTCGAGGCCGTTGGCGGCGGCGAACGCGTGATGTCCCATCTGCCCGAGCATGATCTCCAGCACTCGCCGCATCTTCGGCTCGTCGTCGACGATGAGGATGTGGCGGCCTCTCATGTCGACCCCGCCTGCGTGCGTGGCAGCCAGAGGCGAAAGAGCGCGCCGCCGAGCGGACTGTCGGCGGCCTCGATGTCGCCTCCGTGCGACAGCACGATCTGCTGGACGATCGCCAGGCCTAGGCCGATGCCGCCCTCGCGCTGGAAGAAGAAGGCCTCGAACACCTTGCTTCGATCCGCAGGATCGATGCCAGGGCCATCGTCGGCGATGTCGATGCGGATCGAGTCGCCGGCGTCGTGGAGGGAGATGTCGATCTGGCCGCCATGCTTGAGCACCTGAAGACCGTTCATCAGAAGATTCAGCAGCACCTGCGTGATCTGCTCGCCGTCGCATTCGACCACCGCATCGGACACGAATGCGTGCTCGGTCACGATGACCTGCTTCGTCTCAGCCTGCCCAGCGAGCATCGCGACACACTTATGGGCGAGCGCGCCAAGGTCGACGCTGGCGAGAACGGCCGGACGCGGCCGGGCCGCGTCGAGCATCGCGGACACGAGGCGGTTGAGGCGCTCGGTCTCGCTCTCGATGAAGCCCAGCAACTCACGGCCTTCGGCGGTTACGTTCGCCTCGCGTCGCAGCATCTGAGCTGACGAGCGCAGGATCCCGAGCGGCGTGCGCACTTCGTGCGCGATGACAGCCGACATCTCGCCGACGACAGCGAGCTTCGAAGCCCGCACGAGATTCTGCTGGGACTGCGCGATGTCGCGGATCATCGACACGAACGCTTCCGTCAGCTCGCCGACCTCGCCCGATCCGGCTTCGGGTGGCATGCCGATCGCTCGCTTGCCCACATAGCCGCGAGCGAAGAGCGTCAGGGCGACGATGGGCTCGGCGATCCTGCTGCTCACCCAGATCGCCGTCACAACGGTACCCACGAGAATCACGACGAACAGCCCGAGGAAGATCAACCCCATGTGACGTATCGGCGCGAACGCCAGGTCGACCGGCTGAATGACCAGCGTCGTCCAGCCCAGCCCCGCAAAGCCGGCGTAACCGTGCGCCTTCGATGCGCCGACGATCATGTCGGAGCTGTCCAGCGGCTCGCCGCTGCGGATGAAGACCGGCGCCGACGCTTCGCGCCAACGAGACAGTGCGCTTCCCATCAGAAGCCCGCGGCCGCGAAGTTCGCGCGACGCGCCGATCATCCGGCCGTCCGCGTCCAGGACCGCCACCATGCGCCCTTCCTGCCCGGCAGCCTGATCGAGGACGTCGTCGATGCGGGCCCAGTCGAGTTTCAGACACAGCGTGCCGAGCGAGCCTTCCTTGAACGCCGCCTTGACCGGCACGGACATCTCCACTTCCGACACCGTCGAGTTCCCGTGAAACTTGAGCTCTATCGACGGTGTCGCGGCGTCGACGATCGGCGCGGCGCCAGCCGCTGCCGCCGATCCCACCAGTCCGGCATCGCTGCTGCTGACGACGCGACCTCGCGGGTCGACGCCGGACAGGGACAGATAGACATCGCCGTAGCCCGATTGAAGATCCCCGAGGAACCGGCTTAGACGCTTGTCGACGTCGTTGACCTGCAGGTCCTGCATGATGTCGAGCTTGCTCCATGTCGCGGCGTTTTGTAGCCGCTCGAACATCATCTTGTCGATTTCCGCAGACACTCCCTTGGCTTGGACATCGAGACTGCGCTCGATTTCGATCTGCATGGCCTGCCTCGCCTTGATGAAGGCCATGCTCGCAAGAGCCGTGGCGGAGACCAGGCCGACACTCACGAAAGCTACGAGCAATGTCTTGCGGATGGACACGAAAGTGGGCTACCGGACAAGGTCCAGAGCCGCGGAGACAGGGGCGGAAGGATACGTGACGGCTTGGCGTAGGGCCGTCGCGGCGGCATCCCTGACACTGATCGCGTCGGCGTCCTGGGCCGAGGACGGTGCGCTTTCCGACATCAACTATCGGCTGGGAAACGGATTGCGCGCCCCCGGACTGGGACTGGCGATCGGCGGATACGTGACCGGCACCTACGAGAAGTTGCAGAGCCTGCCCGGGCGTGCAGCGCTCCACGACCTGAGCCTGTCGATCTGGTGGGAGGGCGCCGGCCGCTGGAAGGTCTTCTCCGAGTTCGACTACGAGAACACGCTGAGCTCGCGGTCGTCGCGGACCGACGACGAGGATCGCTACCTCGCACTGGAGCGGGTCTATGTCGACTATGCCGTCGACGAGGTGACGACGCTTCGTGCGGGCAAGTTCCTCACGCCCGTGGGTCGCTGGAATCTGATCCACGCCAGTCCGCTGGTCTGGACGACCTCGCGACCTCTCGTCACGACGGTCGCCTTTCCCACGAACGTCACCGGCCTGATGGTCAGCGGAAGCGCTTCCGTGGCAGGGAACGCGCTCGACTACTCGGTCTTCGGGTCAAGCGGTAACGAGGTCCGACCCAGCCCGACCGTGGACACTTTCCGCGAAGCGCTCGGCCTGCGCCTCGTCGCCCCTCTGCCGATCGGCGGCCAGGTGGGGATGTCCTATGTCTCATTCGAGCAGACTCGATCGAAGGATGTCAGAAAGCAGCTCTACGGCGTCGACTTCTTCTGGACCCGCAGTCGCGTCGAAGTGTCTGCCGAAGCGGTCTATCGCGTGCTGCGCGATCCGGCAAGCCGCAATGAAGCAGGCGGCTTCGTTCAGGTGGTGGTTCCGCTCGCCGATCGGCTTTCTGCGGTCGGGCGCTACGAGATCTATCGGCAGGCCCAGCAAACCGCACCGATAAGGCTCTGGGTGGCCGGAGCCAGCTATCGTCTGAACCCCGCGGTGGTCCTCAAAGCGGAATGGGTCGGCGGTCGACGCAACGACATCGGGGCACCGACCGGGTTCTTGTCGTCGGTGAGCGTCCTGTTCTGATCGCCGGCATGCGCGGGAAGTCGTCCCTGCTGCTGACCGTCCTGGCCTGTCTGTCGCTGCACCCACTGGTCGCCTGGAGCGTGGACCCGGGATTCGTCGTCGTCGTGGCGCCCGGTACCGCGGAGCGCAAGCTGTCGCGCGAGGCGACGGCGAGGATCTTCCTTCGCCGGCAGAACTTTTGGGAGAGCGGCGTCCGCGTCCAGCCCGTCAATCTGCCGGCGACCCACCCGCTTCGGCGCCAGTTCTCGCAAACCATTCTCGGCATGCCGCCCGAAGCGCTCGAAGACTACTGGCGGGACATGTATTTCCACGGCGTCCTGCCGCCGCATGTCGTTGCCTCGGAAGAAGCCGTGGTGCTGTTCGTCGCATCGACTCCCGGTGCACTTGGCTACGTGTCGAGCTGCTCTGCGGCCCAGAAGCTGGGCATCGTCCTCGTCGTCGGCGACGTCCCGGACTGCCGACGATAGCGGCGTCACCGCTGCAACCTTCGTCGCCAACCGTTGCATAGACCGCGCGGCCAGCTCCCCGGAGGTCCGCCACCGCGAGCGAGAGATATTTAGACGCTTCGCCACAGTAGCATGGTTTTAAACCCGTGCTCATGGAGCATGGCCAGGTCGACCCGCCTCGTCCGTCGCGCCAGTCGCTGCGCTTGGTGGTCCTTGGCGCAAGTCAAGGCGCGCAGCGCCATGCGCGCCTCGATGCGCGACCGCAAGGCGTCCTTGGCCTTGGCATCGTCGCCGAGCAGTGTCAGGACTCGATCTTGAGCAACCTGCGTCTCTGCCGACGGTGGATAGGCCGCATTGATCTTGGCGGCCGCAGGCATCAGCGCTTCGCTGATGCGGCTGCAGCCTGTGAGGCCGACACACAGGGCAAGG